>JALQUJ010000187.1 GCA_023263825.1 Porticoccus sp. | reverse complement strand
AACAAGGCTATATGAACCGGTTGAACGAGCATGCATTTTGTCATCCACCAAGTGGTTCAACTTCATCATGTACATATAACCCACAGTAACCGGACGCTCAAACTGATCACCAGTCCGACCATCATAAAGAGTCATCTGGCCACTTTCTGGTAAGTCGGCAAGTTTCAACAGTTCTTTAATTTCAACCTCAGCAGCGCCGTCAAACACAGGTGTTGCCATGGGTACGCCACCACGCAGGTTACCGGTGAGATCACTAAACTCTTCACTGGTTAGCTTCTCAAGTTCAACGGGTTGGGTTCCGGCACCAACATCATAAACCTGCTGTAGGAACTTCTGAACTTCAGCAGTCTTTTTCTGCTCCTGAATCATCCGGTCTACTTTCTCACCAAGGGTTTTTGCAGCAAGACCCATATGAGTTTCAAGAACCTGCCCAACGTTCATTCGAGAAGGTACACCAAGCGGGTTCAACACCACGTCTACTGGTACACCGTTTTCATCGTGGGGCATATCCTCAACGGGCATGATCACCGAAATAACACCTTTGTTACCGTGACGGCCAGCCATTTTATCGCCAGGCTGAACGCGACGCTTAACCGCCAAATAAACTTTGACCGTTTTCAGTACGCCAGGTGCAAGGTCATCACCACTTTGCAGCTTGCCTTTCTTATCTTCATAGCGGTCATCGAGAATATTACGACGCTCCTGAAGCAGTTCTTCGGCACGGGCGATTTGCTCATTCAGTGCCTCATCATCCATGCGAACACTAAACCATTCTTCGCTGGTATAACCTGCAGCAATTTCTTCCGTCAGAGTATCGCCTTTCTTAAGTCCAGCAGCCTTAACTACTTTGCTACCGGACAATGCCTTACAGAGACGCTCAAACGTTGCATTTTCCATAATGCGGTATTCATCATTGAGATCCTGACGGAACTGATCCAGTGCCGCTTTTTCAATCTCCAATGAACGCTGATCTTTTTCCAAACCATCGCGGGTGAATACCTGTACATCAATGACGGTACCTTTGGTACTGGAGGGCACACGCAAAGAAGTATCTTTCACATCGGATGCTTTCTCACCAAAAATGGCACGCAACAGTTTTTCTTCTGGGGTTAGCTGAGTTTCACCTTTAGGCGTTACCTTACCCACCAGAATATCACCGGCGACTACTTCGGCACCGATATAAACAATACCGGACTCATCAAGGCGTGACAGTGCAGCTTCACCGACATTGGGAATATCCGCAGTAATTTCTTCTGCGCCCAATTTGGTATCACGAGCAGTACAGGTCAACTCTTGAATATGAATAGTCGTAAAACGGTCTTCCTGAACAACGCGCTCAGAAATAAGGATGGAATCCTCAAAGTTGTATCCGTTCCAAGGCATAAATGCAATACGCATATTCTGCCCAAGGGCCAACTCACCCATGTCAACGGAAGGACCATCAGCAAGAATGTCGCCACGGGAAATACTGTCACCCTGCTTGACGATAGGCTTCTGATTAATACAGGTGTTCTGGTTAGAACGGTTGTATTTGGTCAGGTTATAGATATCAACACCAGCATCACCGGCCTCTACTTCGTTGTCATTGACGCGAACGACAATACGGCTGGCATCGACACTTTCAATATCACCACCGCGCTTGGCGACAACACAAACACCAGAATCAGATGCTACAAACTTCTCAAAGCCTGTACCCACCAATGGCTTTTCAGCTTTCAATGTGGGAACGGCCTGACGCTGCATGTTCGAACCCATCAAAGCCCGGTTTGCATCATCGTGCTCCAGGAACGGAATCAATGAGGCCGCCACAGATACAACCTGCTGTGGCGAAACATCCATATAGTGAACTTCTTCAGGTGCTTTTAAGCTAAACTCACCCTGGAAACGCACATTCACCAACTCATCACTGAGCTTGCCTTTTGCATCGACAGAAGATGATGCCTGAGCAATGATATAACTGGCTTCATTGATCGCAGACAGATATTCAATTTCATCCGTTACCTTACCATCCACTACTTTACGATAAGGAGACTCAAGGAAACCGTAGTCATTGGTACGCGCATACGCCGCCAATGAGTTAATCAAACCAATATTTGGACCTTCAGGTGTCTCAATAGGGCAAACACGACCATAGTGCGTAGGATGTACATCCCGCACCTCAAAGCCGGCACGCTCACGGGTCAAACCACCTGGTCCAAGGGCAGAAACACGACGCTTGTGGGTCACTTCTGACAATGGGTTGTTCTGATCCATAAATTGAGAGAGCTGACTGGAGCCAAAAAATTCTTTCATGGCAGCAGCAACAGGTTTGGCATTGACCAAATCCTGAGGCATCAAGCCATCAGATTCCGCTACAGATAAGCGTTCTTTAACAGCACGTTCTACACGTACCAAGCCTATACGGAATTGGTTTTCAGCCATCTCACCAACAGAACGAATACGACGGTTACCGAGGTGGTCAATATCATCCACCACACCTTTGCCATCACGAATACCAATCAACACTTTCAAGACATCAACGATATCTTCTTTGCTCAAGGTTCCTTCGCCAACTTCAGACTCGCGGCCCAAACGGCGATTAAATTTCATCCGACCTACGGAAGACAAGTCATAACGGTCAAGACTGAAGAACAAGTTGTTAAACAGGTTTTCTGCAGACTCTTTAGTTGGTGGTTCACCGGGACGCATCATGCGATAAATTTCAACCAGAGACTCCAATTGAGTACGGCTGCTATCGGCGCGAAGTGTTTGTGAAATAAATGGACCACAATCCAAATCATTGGTGTAGATAGTTTCTACCGACTTCAGACCAGCTGCACGCAACTGCTCTAACACCTCATCGGTAATCTCTGCATTACATTCAAGTAATAGCTCACCTGTTTCCGGGTTCACTATATCTTTAGCCAAGGCACGGCCATGCAAATACTCAGCTGGCACTTCTAGCTTGGTAATATTTTCTTTTTCTAGCTGGCGAATGTGGCGTGCGGTAATACGACGCCCTTCTTCAACAATAACTTTTTTACCCTTACGTTTGATATCAAAAGCGGCAATATCACCACGCAATCTGGATGGAACCAGGTCCAGTGTGTAAGTATCGTCTTTGCCCAGATTAAATGTGCTGGTGTCAAAGAACATTTCCAGCATTTCTTCTGAGCTATAACCCAATGCACGCAGCAAGATAGTGGCCGGCAACTTACGACGGCGGTCAATACGCACATAAACCAGGTCTTTAGGGTCAAATTCAAAATCGAGCCATGAACCACGGTAAGGGATCACTCGCGCGGAGTACAACAACTTACCGGAAGAATGTGTTTTGCCCTTATCGTGGTCAAAAAAGACCCCGGGAGATCGGTGGAGCTGGGAAACAATTACCCGCTCAGTACCATTGATAATAAAAGTGCCATTATCAGTCATCAGGGGAATTTCACCCATGTAGACTTCCTGCTCTTTTATATCTTTAATGGTTTTATAGGAAGAGTCTTTGTCGTAGATAATCAACCGTACGCGCACTCTTAGCGGCACTGCGTAGGTTACGCTGCGCAGCTTACATTCTTCCTCATCAAAAACTGGCTTACCAAGTTTATAATCTACATACTCAAGCGCCGCGTTTCCCGAATAACTGACAATCGGAAATACAGAATTGAAAGCGGCATGCAAACCGGTGTCCATCCTGTCATCAGTGGTTACACCCATCTGCGTAAAATTTCGATAGGAGTCGAGCTGAATCGCAAGCAAAAAAGGTAATTCCATTACCTGTGGAAGCTTGCCGAAATCCTTACGGATGCGTTTCTTCTCAGTGTACGAGTAAGCCATTATATTCCCCAGCACGTTCACTCGGCCCTCAGGCCATTTCAGCATTACCCAGCCCTATGGGCCGTCGACCTTTTTATGATAAAAAGGATTTTTTCTTCCCGCTTAAACAACCCTTCGGCTGAAAACAGGAAAAGGCCGGCGAGCAAATGCCCACCAGCCCATGTCCAATAATGTATCGGACAACCAGCAAACCAAGCTTATTTAAGCTCAGCAGTAGCGCCAGCTTCTTCCAGTTGCTTCTTAGCTTCTTCAGCTTCGTCTTTTGGAGCACCTTCTTTAATAGTAGAAGGAGCGCCATCAACGAGCTCTTTCGCTTCTTTCAGGCCTAGACCTGTGATTCCACGAACAGCTTTGATCACATTAACTTTCTTGTCGCCAGCAGAAGCCAGAACAACATCAAAATCTGTCTTCTCTTCAGCAGCACCAGCGTCACCGCCAGCTGCAGGTGCCGCAGCAACAGCAACAGCTGCTTGTGCAGAAACACCAAACTTCTCTTCCATTGCTTCAACAAGCTCAACAACTTCCATTACGCTCATTTCAGCAATTGCATTCAAAATGTCATCTTTGGACAGAGCCATGACTCAATCTCCTGATATAAAAATTAAATTAAATAAACGACGCCGTTGATCTAAGCAGCATCCTGCTTTTGATCACGAACGGCTGCCACAACACGAGTTACTTTGGTAGGTACTTCGTTGAAAGTACGAACCAATTTGGTAACTGGGGCAATTAAAGTACCAGCCAATTGACTTAGAGCTTGCTCCATAGTCGGTAGTTTGGCGAGTACATCAATTTGCCCTTTGTCTAACAATTGACCACTGACGGACAGCGCTTTAACTTCAAAGTCTTCATTATCTTTCGCGAAATCTTTGAATAAACGCGCTGCGGCACCTGGATCTTCCATAGAAAACCCAAACAGCGACGGACCAGCTAGCACATCGGACACACACTCGAACTCAGTACCTTCAAACGCACGTTTCGCAAGAGTATTACGAACCACACGAAGGCTGATATTTTGTTCACGTGCTTGTGCACGAAGAGCTGTCATGTCAGTCACATTGACACCACGAGCGTCAGCAATTACCAGTGACAACGCATTGCCAGCAGTCTCGTTAACTTCAGCGACAATCGCTTTTTTGTCTTCGAGATTCAATGCCACGAGATTATCTCCTGGATTTTATTAAATACCCCCAAATACGAAGATAGGGATATTCAATCGGTTAAGTATCAATCTAACTGCTATCGATACAGTTTCGGTGATTAAATCCAGCTAAAAATTCTGAACTGGGCTACACCGTCTGCGTAGGCGCTTTATTTCAACTACAGTCTTTGCCTAGAAACCAACTAGGCTAGAAGCTAACCAAGAGCAACTAG
>JALQUJ010000163.1 GCA_023263825.1 Porticoccus sp. | reverse complement strand
AGAGGCTTAGCACTGTTAAGCCCAATATTCTGAAACTTTAGTATTTTGAAGCAATATCAGCCTCTTTAAGCAGAAGGGCTCCATATGCCTCATAATCCCTTCCCGCTGCTGCAATAGAACGTGCAGAGAACAGCGCATGTTTTTGATCTAACTTAAGCGCTTTGTAATCACCGGCTTCAACCTTTACCAAAGACAATAAGACGTAATCTCCATTGGATAATACTAGGTTAACTACTACTGGCAATTCACCCGGTAAAGGTAAAGTAAAAGCACGCTGGCGGATCGGATCATTTTGATTTGCACCTAAACGCTTAGTATTAAGGCTTACCTGCCACTTCAAATCATCGGCCTTGGCAACATTCTCTATGCTATTGCCAGACTTGACCTTCTGCTCAAGCTCTTGGCCTTTTGCCAAAATTTGGACTGCAGCTTTTTCATTTTTAACGGCCATTTCTATTTGAGCCCTAACATCAGCAAGAGGCTTTAAGCTGGGTTTTAAACGTTCACGAACAGCTAAAACAACTACCAAGCTGTCTGACAGTTCAATAACCTCACTGGCATACCCTTCTACCAGTACTGAATCACTAAATGCAGCACCGATCACCTGACGGCTTGCCGCGACATCATCACCACCTGAACGCGTAAAGGGTTCAGATACTTTCAAGTCGAGAGCCATTTGATCTGCCGTGTCCTGCAGCGTAGTTGCGTTATAGGCAAGATCTTTTAACTCTTCTATCCGTTCTGGCATTAACTCTTGAGCCATTTGCAGCTCTAGTTCCTTACGGATAGCTGGAACAAGTTTTTCCTTGTCGGGTACATCAACTGCTTTTTTATCAAGCAGTTTAACAAGGTGAATGCCTGCCTTGCTTTCCACAATGTCAGAAACGGAACCAACCTCAAGCTGAGCTAATGCGGATTCCAGCTCCTCAGGCAAATCGCCTGGCTGGGTATAACCCAAGTCGCCACCAGATTCAGAGGTAACAAAATCTTCTGAATATTCTTTCGCTAAGGAGGAAAAATCTTCTCCAGCTTTTATCTTCTCTTGTAATTCAGCCATTTTTGTTCGATGACTGTCATCTTCTTTCTGCTCCAACAAAATATGTGCTGAATGGAAGGTAGCACCTTCTTTTGCAGCATCCACTTTTGCCTGATAACGCTCTTCAATCAGGTCATCATCAGCTGAAACTTCTCCCAGTAAATCAGCGGGCTGTAATTCAATGTACTCGATAACCACCTGCTCTTCAGTCATAAATTGATGAGCGTTGTTTTCATAGTAGGATGAAATTTCATCATCAGAAACAGAGATCTCGCTTTTTAACGGTGCAGCAGGAATGGTTAAATAGTAATAATCACGGGTTTGTTCAGACACAGAAGCAAGTAATGCTAATTCTTTTTCAGTCGAAAACCCCGTTGTTACAACGCCTTGTAAAAATTGGTTAACCAACATATCTGACGTAATTGCTTTTTTATGGCTTGTTGGGGTGTAGCCCATTTGCCTAACGACAAAGTCATAACGTTTTGCATCAAACTTACCATCGGTCTGAAATTCTGGAACCTGTGACAATAAGTCGTGAATAGTTTCGTCGGAAACTCCCATTCCCAAATCAGCAGCTGCTTGCTCTTCTACCTTCTGACGAATCAAACGTTGTAGCACCGCGGGTCTAAGCTTCTCTTCATCGATTAATGATTCATCGACATTTTGAAACTTATTCATAATTTGCTGCTTCTGGACTAGAACTGCTTGCTGCAAACTACGCTCAGAAATCGTCTCACCATTGACATTAGCGACTTCTTCGCCATCACTACCACCGACGAAGAGTGCATCAACACCAAACAGAGCAAATGGGATAATAATAATTGCGACCAGAACGATTTTGGCCACGCCATTGAGATTGTCACGGAAATCCTGAAGCATAGAATTCTCTTGGCTTTTAAAATAGTTGGGTAAAAACAGTTATTAATATATAAAAAAAGGCGCATCGCAGATGCGCCTTTTTTCACAGGAAAAACTAAGTAAAAAGCACTTCCTAGTTAACTGCGTCCTTCAGTGCTTTACCTGCTTTGAAGCTCGGCACATTGGCAGCTTTAATCTGGATTTCAGCTCCAGTTTGTGGGTTGCGGCCAGTACGTGCAGCACGATGCTTAACTGAGAAAGTGCCGAAACCTACTAGTGAGACTTGGTCACCATTTTTCAAAGCACCAGCCACTGCATCAATAGCCGCGTCTAGAGCACGCCCAGCAGAAGCTTTCGACAAATCAGCTGCATCAGCAATCGCATCAACGAGTTCAGATTTATTCACAATAATCCCCTTTTATTATGGTTGATTAAGACTGTTCATCTACAACACACAACCATATGACGCTTTACTTCAGGTAGTGGTATCTGTGATGACCGCAACTTTATACCAACCCACTGGAAGCCGGTCAAGCAGTTTAGTGAGTATTAATGCGGGTTTCATCCTCATTTCCATTTTTTTTGGTATCTGCGTCTACTTGCTCGTACTCATCGTCAGATAATGGCTCTGGTTTTGTCTGCAATGCTAAGTCTAAAACTTCATCGATCCAACGAACGGGGTAAATTTCAAGCTCTGCTTTAATATTATCCGGTATCTCTTTGAGGTCTCTCTCATTTTCTTGGGGAATGATTACCTTATGAATACCGCCACGACGGGCAGCAAGTAACTTTTCTTTCAGCCCACCAATTTTAAGAACCTGTCCACGCAAGGTAATTTCACCTGTCATAGCCACATCAGCCAACACTGGAATATTTGTCAGCACTGAAACTACTGCTGTACACATAGCAATACCTGCACTAGGACCATCTTTTGGTGTTGCCCCTTCAGGAACATGAATATGTAAGTCAACACTTTGATGGAAATTGCGGCGAATACCCAATACCTGAGAACGACTTCTAACCACTGTCAGAGCAGCTTGAATTGACTCCTGCATCACATCGCCCAGTGAACCGGTTTTAACTACCTGGCCTTTACCCGGAACTGCTGATGTCTCAATGGTCAAGAGCTCACCACCGACCTGGGTCCATGCAAGGCCTGTCACCTGACCAACCTGACTCTCTTCCTCAGCCCGACCAAAATCATGCTTGCGAACACCTAAAAGGTCTTCCAGTTCTTTGGGAGTTACCAAAAAGGCACTTTGCTCTTTTTCTCGAACATGCCTCGTCACAACCTTACGACATACTTTAGCTAACTCTCTCTCGATACCACGCACACCAGCTTCTCGGGTGTAGTAACGAATAATGTCGATCATTGCCTCTTCGGTAATATCCACCTCATCTTCCTTAAGACCATTTGCCTTACGTTGCTTAGGTAATAGGTATTTAAGGGAAATTTTTAGCTTTTCATCTTCGGTATATCCAGGAATACGAATAACTTCCATTCGATCCAATAATGGCCCTGGTATATTCATTGAATTTGCCGTACAAATGAACATAACCTCTGACAGATCGTAATCCACCTCGAGATAATGATCATTAAAGCTATTATTCTGTTCTGGATCGAGGACTTCCAGCATAGCAGATGCTGGATCGCCCCTATGGTCCATACCCATTTTGTCTATTTCATCTAACAAAAATAGCGGGTTCTTCACCTCGACTTTTGCCAACTTTTGGATCAATTTTCCAGGAAGAGAACCAATATACGTTCTCCGGTGCCCACGGATTTCAGCTTCATCTCGAACACCACCTAGAGACATCCGAACATATTTTCGGCCCGTAGCTTTTGCAATGGACTCACCTAATGATGTTTTACCTACACCAGGAGGGCCTACCAAGCAAAGTACAGGTCCCTTAAGCTTTTTCACCCGTTGCTGTACCGCGAGGAACTCGAGGATTCGTTCTTTAACTTCCTCAAGGCCATAGTGGTCTTCATTAAGAATACGTTCTGCACGCTCTAAATCGTGGCGTACACGTGAACGCTTTTTCCAGGGTACTCCAACCATCCAATCAATGTATCCGCGCAGCACAGAGGCTTCAGCAGACATTGGAGACATCATCTTCAATTTATTTAATTCAGATAGTGTTTTCTCTAGGGCAAACTTGGGCATACCTACTTCATTGATTTTGGCCTCGAGCTGCTCAATATCATTACCGCCCTCTTCGACCTCACCCAACTCTTTTTGAATCGCTTTCATCTGCTCATTGAGGTAGTACTCTTTCTGGCTCTTTTCCATCTGCTTTTTAACACGGCCACGAATTCGCTGTTCTACTTCAAACAATTCTATTTCTGATTCCATCAGCACTAACAAGTGCTCCAACCTCTCCTTCAAATCAGATATTTCCAGCACATCCTGCTTCTGCTCGATGGTCAGTGTCATATGGGTGGCAAGGGTGTCCGCCAATCGGCTGGGATCATCAATGCCGGTCACTGTACTGACCACCTCTGAGGGTACTTTTTTGCTCAGGTTCACGTACTGCTCGAACTGGGTTAACGCTGAGCGCGTCAAAGCATCGGTTTCTGTTCCAGGCAATTCATCTGATGACAACACATCATAATCGGCAACAAAATAGCCCTGGGCATCATCAATATCATTAATTTTGATGCGCTCAGCACCTTCGATGAGCACCTTCACTGTCCCATCTGGCAATTTGAGCATTTGCAATACTGATGACAAGGTTCCCACACGGTACAAATCATCGGCTGCTGGGTCATCTTCAGACGCAGATTTTTGAGCAACAACCAAAATTTGCTTATCTTGGGACATAGCCTCTTCAAGAGCCAAAATTGACTTTTCTCGACCCACAAACAATGGGATAACCATATCTGGGTACACAACCACGTCACGCAAAGGTAACAGGGTTAATTCGTTATGCACTACTTTCTCTCCCATTCTCTGACCTCGTATCGAGAATACTATCTATTAAGCTTAACCCAAATATGGGGTTTAACCGGATAAAAACAAGTATAAAAAGGCGGATATCTGGTAAAGAAAGGTCATATATTTAGAACGAGCCAATAAAAAAGGGCCTAATCAAGGCCCTTTTCATCACGTACTGATTATCCAGCAAAATGATATCTAACTTAATATACCCTCAGTCACTGGCAGCTGTTTTCTGCTGCTCTGTATTTTCATACACCATGATGGGATCAGATTCACCTTGAATAGCTGTAGCATCAATAACAACTTTACTTACATTTTCCGATGAAGGAATACTGTACATGGTGTCTAGCAAAACATTCTCAATAATCGACCGCAGCCCTCTAGCACCGGTTTTACGCTCAAGGGCTCTATCAGCAATTGCTTCCAATGCATCCTGTCGAATATCCAACTCAACACCTTCCATCTCAAACATAGCACCATACTGTTTAACCAAAGAGTTTTTCGGTTCAACCAAAATATTGACTAATGCTCCACGATCCAGCTCTTCAAGCGTTGCAATAACCGGCAAACGACCTACAAACTCAGGAATGAGTCCGTAGCGAACCAGATCTTCTGGCTCCAGGTCTGCAAGGGTTTCACCGATTTTTTTATCGGTCTCTTTGCTTTTAACTTCAGCACTGAAACCAATGCCACTTTTCTCTGAGCGGTCCTGAATAACTTTTTCCAAACCAGCAAAAGCACCACCACAGACAAACAAAATGTTTGATGTATCAACCTGTAGAAATTCCTGCTGAGGATGCTTTCTCCCACCTTGGGGTGGAACAGAAGCAACGGTACCTTCAATTAATTTAAGAAGGGCTTGTTGTACACCTTCCCCAGAGACATCTCGAGTAATAGATGGGTTATCTGATTTACGGGAAATCTTGTCAATTTCATCTAAATAAACAATACCCCGTTGGGCTTTTTCTACATCGTAATCACATTTTTGCAATAACTTCTGAATGATATTTTCTACGTCTTCCCCCACATAACCCGCTTCAGTCAGTGTGGTTGCATCAGCAATGGTAAAGGGAACATCGAGCAATCTAGCCAATGTTTCTGCAAGCAAGGTTTTACCACTTCCGGTTGGCCCAACAAGTAAAATATTACTTTTACCCAGTTCAATTTCACCACTATTATCAGTACCACTGCTTTGTAAACGCTTATAATGGTTATATACAGCAACGGCCAAAATTTTCTTGGCGCGCTCTTGACCAATAACATATTGATCAAGAATATCGTTAATCTCTACAGGCTTGGGCAAACTGCCACTAGGAGACTCAACATCAGACTCTTGAACTTCTTCTGAAATAATATCGTTACACAAGTCCACACATTCATCACAGATGAACACAGATGGCCCTGCAATTAACTTACGAACTTCGTGCTGACTTTTTCCACAGAAGGAGCAGTACAACAATTTTCCGTCGTCGCCATTATCTCCAGTTGTTTCGTCGGTCATAAATTCATCTCAATATTTGATTTAAAACATGGCTGCCCTGAAGTGCCATCATTTTAAAACCAAGCAACCCTAAAAAATTGAACAAAAATCATAATAATTCATAGAGTTACACTACATTTGTAAAAAACTTATAAAAAGATTACCGATTCTATGGACGCTTGTCCAGCACAGCATCAATCAAACCATATTCTTTTGACTCCTCAGCGTTCATAAAATTGTCCCGCTCAGTGTCTTCTGCAATCTTTTCTATTGATTGCCCGGTGTGAAAAGCCAACCTTTCATTAAGCCTTTCCCTTATCTTTAAAATTTCCTGTGCCTGAATATGAATATCTGATGCTTGCCCCTGAGCACCCCCGCTGGGCTGATGTATCATGTTACGAGAGTTGGGCAAACAGTAGCGCTTACCTTCAGCTCCCGCAGCTAATAGAAAGGCTCCCATACTCGCGGCTTGGCCAATACACATGGTGCTAACATCAGGCTTGATAAACTGCATGGTGTCATAAATAGACATACCTGCCGTTACAGAACCACCTGGGGAATTGATATAAAGATGAATATCCTTATCTGGATTTTCTGACTCGAGGAATAGCAACTGTGCTACCACAAGGTTTGCCATGTAATCTTCAACAGGGCCGACCAAGAAGATGACTCTCTCTTTTAATAATCGAGAATATATATCGTAAGAACGCTCGCCCCGGGCAGACTGCTCAACCACAATAGGGACTAAACCACCTGCATTTTGAGCATCCAGAATGGATGAAGAAAGATCAAATTTCATATTGGTTCACTCGATAAAATGATGAATAAAAGCATTGTAACTTGGAGCCAAGAGAAGGCAAGCAGGAGATGACGACAGATTAAACATACAGATCTATTGCTTAACAACCTAATGGTATTTCAAACTACAAAAGCCAGCTATTTGCTGGCTTTTGTCGATATGAAAATCAATGTGTCTGTGATGCTATTTACTTTTTCCGAAGTAACTTATACTTCTGCAGCAACCTGCTCTGGATCAGGTGTAACTGCTTGCTGGTAGCCCACTTCCTCTTCTGTTACATCAGCAGAACCCAAAACCAACTGAACGACTTGCTCTTGAAGTACATTAGCCTCAATGCCTTTCAACAATTCTGGACTGTTATAGTAGTAATTAACAACTTCCTCAGACTTCTCGTAGGTCGATGCTATTCCTTCAATACGCTCACGTACTAATGCACCATCTACATCCATTTCGTTAGATTGAACAATCTCATTTACTATCAAACCCACAACCGCACGGCGTTTTGCTTGATCCATAAACATATCATCGGGCAACATAGAAGGATCGAACTTATTGGCACCTTCATTATTACCCAACTTCTGAGCCATTTGATTTTTAAGACTTTGCATCTCGTTAGCAATCTGAGTTAGTGGTGCTTCGATATCCTTGTGCAATTCAAACAACTGTTCCATTACACGGCTTTTGGTTTTACCCTCAAGAGCATTCTTTAAATCGCGCTCCATATTTTGACGGACAATCGAGCGGAAAACCTCTTCTCCACCTTGCTCCAAACCATAAGCTTTAAAGAACTCATCATTCAATTCTGGCAAAACAGCTTGTTTTACTTCTTTTAACTTGATCGTAAATTCAACATCGGCACCACGCATTTCTTCGGCATGATAATCTTGAGGAAATTTCACAGGTACTACTTTTTCATCGCCAGTAGACATGCCTACAATGCTTTCTTCAAACCCAGGAACAGCTTTCCCTGAACCTACCTCTAGAGGGAAGTCTTCTGCAGAACCACCTTCGAACTCTTCACCATCTCTGACACCTACGTAGTCAATAACAACTTCGTCACCTTCAACTACAGCACGCTCCACAGTTTCCCAATCAGCTTGCTGCTTGCGTAATGCCTCCAACATATCCTGAACATCTTCATCTTTTACTTCAGCAACAGGCTTAGCCACCTTCACTTTAGCAAAATCTGCCAACTTAACCTCAGGCAGTACTTCAAACGTAGCAACAAACTCAAAATCTTCGCCTGGCTCATCCTTAGTTGGCTCAAGTGCAGGCTGGCCTGCGGGTGTAATTTTTTCTTGGGTTACAGCTTCGACAAAACAAGTCCGTACAACGTCACCAATAACTTCATCGCGAATACCCCGACCATAGCGTTGCTTAATAACGCTCAGCGGTACTTTACCTTTACGAAAGCCATCTAACTTAACGTTTTTGCTTGCTTTTTCCAGACGATCAGTGACTTCATTCTCAATACGTTCTGCTGGAACGCTAACGGTCATCTTGCGCTCAAGTCCGGAAGTTGTTTCAATCGAAACCTGCATGATGTTCCTCTAAATAATTTACTAACTTTTTAAACTAACTTAAATCTAATATGGTGCGGACGGAGAGACTCGAACTCTCACACCTTGCGGCACTGG
>JALQUJ010000130.1 GCA_023263825.1 Porticoccus sp. | reverse complement strand
GAATGGGATTGTTTTGTTAAGGGTGACATTTCTACTGGACCAATGTGGGGGCGGGGCAGAAGTAATGTATCGGAATCTGTTCGAGAGTTTGAGCAATCAGCACTATCTGATTGGCAAGACTGGGCCAATGCATTGGAATTTAGTGGATTGCAGCAAGAGCGGCGGCCTTTGGTGCTAATGCCAGAAAGCTTGAGCTGGCGATGGCTTTCCTATAAGGAACTTTCTTCTACAGAGCGATCTTTTAAAGAGCCAATTTTCAAAGAGCAATGCCCCAAAGAAGGATTATCGCAGGATTTAGAACTTACATTTACATTGCCTACAGGAACCTTTGCAACATCAATTCTAAGGGAGTTATGCCATCTGGAGACCCCGGATTTATAATTCAACCCTTGAGATATAAAGGCTGAAAGTGTTGTCAAGTAAGTGCTGTGGTATAGTTCGGCCCATAAAAAATAAGAGCGTAATTGACGGGAGTTTTATAGGGTGAATACGGTTGAGTTCGGTGGCATTGGTATGACGTCCCAGAGAACAAGGGAACGTCTTATCCAGCGACTCAAAGATCAGGGCATCAGCAATCAAAAGGTATTGGATGTTATCCGGGTGACGCCTCGTCACTTGTTCCTTGATGAAGCATTGTCTCACCGTGCCTATGAAGATACGGCACTGCCTATTGGTTATGGTCAGACTTTATCTCAGCCCTATGTTGTGGCGTTGATGACAGAAATATTGTTATCCCTGGGGCCGCGCAAAAAAGTATTGGAAATAGGTACTGGCTCTGGTTATCAGGCGACGGTACTGGCTCAGCTTGTGGATCAGGTTTACAGCGTTGAGCGAATTAAACCATTGCAGGATAAAGCGAGGGACCGCCTACGTCAGCTGGGTTTACGTAATGTTAGGTTAACCCATACAGATGGTGGTTTTGGTTTGCCCGACTATGCCCCCTATGATGCGATCCTCAGTGCTGCTGCCCCCCATGAGGTTCCAGAAGAATTACTTCACCAGTTGGCTCCAGATGGTATTTTGGTCATACCAGTAGGGCCAGGAGATGAGCAGGAGTTGAGGGTTATTATTCGTGATGGTGATAGTTCAAAATTTGAAGAGCGGGTAGTAGAAACTGTGCGTTTTGTACCGCTTCTTAGTGGCACGACCCGTTAAACTTCTATGTTATATACCTTTCTTTAGACCACTGATTAAAGCCCTACCTAGTTACTCTTGAGTTGGCATACATTAAGTTGGTAAACATGGACAAAATGAAACAATGGCTGCTACTTTTCCTTAAAGGGATGGCGATGGGCGCTGCTGATGTTGTCCCGGGGGTATCGGGTGGCACGATCGCATTTATAAGTGGTATCTATGAAGAGTTGCTGGACTCCATTCGCGCTATTAACTTAAATGCGTTAAAAGTATTAAAAACCCAAGGTCTGGCCAAATTTTGGCAGGCGATTAATGGTAATTTTTTGCTGGTGCTTTTTAGTGGAATCATTTTCAGTATTGCTTCCGTTGCAAAACTGGTCAGTTATTTGTTGGCTGAGCAACCTATTCTGATCTGGTCTTTTTTCTTTGGCTTAATAGTCGCATCCATTATTTATATATTCCGCCAACTGCCCCATTTAAGGTGGCAGGAATGGGTTGGTTTATGGAGTGGGACTATTGTTGCTCTTGCTATCTCTTTTGCCCCAAGAATGCAGGGAAGTGATGATTTATTTATTCTATTTTGTGCCGGTGCGGTGGCTATTTGTGCCATGATTTTACCCGGTGTGTCCGGTAGCTTTATTCTATTATTATTGGGTGTCTATCCTATTATCATTGGCGCTATCAGCGAGCTCCACTGGCAGGTTTTGTTGGTTTTTGTATTAGGTTGTGGTTGTGGTCTGTTGGCCTTTTCACGGGTTTTATCCTGGCTTTTACATCACTATCATTCAATTACGATTGCCGTATTAACAGGTTTTTTACTGGGGTCTTTATTGATTGTTTGGCCCTGGAAAGAGTCCATTGAAGTGTTGCTTGATCATAAAGGCAGTGAAATCGTATTGACCCATAATTTGTTGATGCCAGGCCAGTTTGGCGAGGTGACGGGGCTAGACCCTAAAACATTGACCGCTGTAGGTTGTATGCTAGCAGGGTTATGTATTGTTCTTGCTTTAGAATATATAGGCAGTTTACATAAACAGGGTAATATGGATAAAACACTGAATAAGCTCTAATAGATTTACTCGGTAACTAGCAGTTTTTGGGCATTAGACATTGGTTTCTTAAATATTAAAGAAAGGAAGTTTGGTTTGCTTCACCGATTAACTGTTGCGATTCTCTTCAGGTGGTGGATGTTAATTGCTGGAATTTCTATTGCATTTCTTGCAGGGTGTCATACCCCACCGCCAGCACCCGTTTACAATCGTCCTGCACCTCCAAGTGAGAAGATAAATGAGCATTTAGTTTCTCAAGGTGAAACATTATTTTCTATCGCCTGGCGCTATGAAAAAGATATCTCAAAGCTTGCCAGAGCAAATGGGTTGTCACGCCCTTATACAATTTATCGCGGTCAGCGTTTAACCCTGGATACTAGCCGGGTGTCAAAATATGTGAAAATGCCAGTATCGAAGAAAAAACCTAGTACTTCTCCACCTCAAAGCCAAAACAAGCCTAATAAGAAAACATCACAGCAAAAAACAAAGCCAGCGCCAGTACTACCTAAAAGCTGGAAATGGCAGTGGCCTGTTCAAGGAAATGTGACGAAACGTTTTAATAGCTCGGCTTTGTTTAAAGGGGTAGATCTTCAGAGTTTTTCTGGTGCTCCCGTAGTTGCAGCTGGATCAGGTGTAGTTGTTTATTCAGGAAGTGGATTACGTGGTTATGGAAAGCTCATTATTATTAAACACAGTGATGTTTTTCTAAGTGCCTATGCACATAACAGAAAAATTTTTGTCAAAGAAGGCCAGTTAGTAGAAGGTGGACAAAAAATCTCTGATGTAGGTGGTGATCCTTCAAATAAAAGGCGATTGTATTTTGAAATACGACGTGATGGAAAGCCTGTTGATCCTATGCGTTACCTCCCAAAACGCTAAATATTAAGCCTTTTCCTTAAAGAATCTTTGCGCTTTTAAAACTTATAAATAGATGATAAGTAGTTGACTGCGCAGACAAACTAATCTGTGATAATAGTTTTATATGTTATGGTTTGGTGGTAACTTTAAATGTCTTAATAATTAAAGCACAAGGTTATTAAGCCAAATAAGTAAATTGCGTGCCTTAATAAGCAGATAATTAATAGCTGTAATATCGTAGTCAGTATGGGTAATTCTCGACGCTATTTTTATCACAACCGAGTGTTAGTTCTATAAAAAAGTTGTTATAAGTATAGATTAAAGAATTGAAATACCATAAATCAAAATGGAATATTTGCTGTGGTAGATGATATTGATTTCTACAAAGATGGTGAAGAAAAATACCTTGCAGAAAGTAAAGAAGAAAAAGTTTTAGATGCTGCAACTCTTTACCTAAAAGAAATTGGTTATGCTCCTTTGCTGACAGCAGAAGAGGAGGTGCATTACGCTCGCTTAATTGCCAAGGGTGATGAATCAGCTCGAAAAAAATGATTGAGAGTAATCTTCGCTTGGTGGTAAAAATTGCCCGTCGTTATGTTAATCGAGGGTTGTCACTTCTGGATATTATTGAGGAAGGAAATCTTGGTTTAATGCGAGCGGTAGAAAAATTTGACCCTGAGCTTGGCTATCGTTTTTCTACTTATCCCACCTGGTGGATTCGGCAGTCCGCAGAGCGGGCGCTAATGAACCAGACACGCTCCATTCGTTTACCTATCCATGTATTTAAAGAATTAAATGTCTACCTCAAAGCTTCCCGTAAGCTGGCTCAAGAGCTTGAGCATGATTCTACCGCTGAGGAAATTGCAGAGTCCATGGATAAATCGGTGTCCGATGTGTCCCGAATGTTGCGTCTAAATGAACGCGTTAGTTCTGTTGATATCCCTATGGGTAAAGACGGTGATCACACCTTAGTTGAGTCATTGGCAGATGAGCACCCAAATGATCCGGGAGAATTGGCGGAAGGTGATGATCTAAAAAATCTGTTGAAGCTTGCTTGTCAGAGCTATCAGAAAAGCAGAGAGAAGTTATTTCACGTCGCTTTGGTTTGAGAGGCTATGATATTTCAACATTGGAAGATGTGGGCAAAGAAATTGGTTTGACCAGGGAACGTGTACGCCAAATTCAAGTTGAGGCCCTACGTCGATTGCGTGATATGCTTAAAAAGCAGGGATTAGATGGACATATTTTGTTTGAAGAAGACTAGCTAAAATTTTGTGCAGGAAAATTGTTATAGAAGTTAAAATTTCAGTATATTTTTAAATGATGGTTTTAAAAGATATTCACATAAAAAGGCGCTTATTTTGTAGGCGCCTTTTTTATTAATCAAATATATATACCAAACAAAAGAATAGTTTTGGTTGTTATTTTTCTAGATAACCCAAATGT
>JALQUJ010000046.1 GCA_023263825.1 Porticoccus sp. | reverse complement strand
TAAATGGTCAGCCAGATTGAACATGGGGGTGTATGAAATAACGGCTGTACGAGAATGAGAGTGGCATTATCGTCGATACCCGGTATTTTTCCAAGAAAATGATTTTTCTGACTGATTTTGAGGCTTTGGTCATGGCATGCTGATCGTTTTTGGGAGTGAGGATTACCACGTTTGGCTTGTTGATGTTTGTAAGTCGTTGTTTGCTATGGGTTGGTAGCGAAGCGACGACTTACTTTTTTCTTGGCTAGATGGGGGGTTTTTCTGTTGGTGCCACCTGTAGTGTTTTTTCTGGCAAGAGACACTATATCTTGTATACTGAGCTGAGTTTTTCAGGATTTACTGATGACTTGAAGACGGTTGCAATAGCCGCAAATTTAGATAAAAAGTACGACACACTTCGATTTAGCTGATTCAAAAACAGCTTTGGCCGCTACTTCAGCCATGATTAAAACAAGGACAAAACAGGGGAAACCGCACCATTATGTCGATTGAAGCCTTAAAGACTACAGATGAGCTGGCTGCCATCGAAATAAAACTTCAGACAGCCTCAGAGGATATATGGGATAAAAAATATCGCTTAAAAGATAAAAGTGGAGAACCGGTAGATGAGACCATCGATTCTACCTATAGGCGAGTTGCCCGAGCTCTAGCAGAAGTAGAAGAAAAAGGTAAACAAGACGTTTGGTATGAGCGCTTTTTATGGGCGTTACGCAATGGTGCGATTCCCGCCGGTCGAATTATTTCCAACGCTGGCGCCTTAGAACATAAGCCTGCCACTTCTACCATTAACTGTACCGTATCCGGTATTGTTGAAGATTCCATGAAGGGTATCCTTGAAAAAAACCTGGAAGCAGGTCTGACCCTAAAAGCGGGTTGTGGTATTGGTTACGAGTTCTCAACATTACGTCCCAAAGGTGCTTATGTATCAGGTGCCGGTGCCTACACGTCTGGTCCATTGTCCTTTATGGATATCTTCGACAAGATGTGTTTCACCGTATCTTCAGCCGGTGGGCGTCGTGGTGCCCAGATGGCCACCTTTGATGTTAGCCATCCCGATGTGGTGGACTTTATTCGAGCCAAACGTGAAGACGGTCGCTTGCGCCAGTTCAATTTATCGTTACTGATTACTGAGGGCTTTATGGAAGCAGTGAAAAGTGATGATGATTGGTCACTGAGTTTCCCTGTCTCAGCGAAAGAGCTAGAGCAGGGTACTGTTGACCCTGCTGATGATACTTTACTGTGGCGTGAGTTCCCCACAACTAATGGCTATATCACTAACGATGAAGGCTTGGTAGCCTGTCGCATTTACCGCACGGTTAAGGCGCGTCAGTTGTGGAATGTGATCATGACGTCGACCTATGATTATGCCGAGCCCGGCTTTATTTTGATCGACAAGGTTAATCAGCAAAACAACAACTGGTTCTGTGAAAACATTCGCGCCACTAACCCTTGTGGTGAACAACCGTTGCCTCCTTATGGCAGCTGTTTGTTGGGGTCAATTAATCTGACCAAATTTGTATTGGATCCCTTTACTGAAAATGCTCGCTTCGATTGGGATAACTATCGTGAGGTAGCCTCTGTCTTTACCCGCATGCTCGATAACGTTGTCGAGATTAACGGATTGCCTCTGGAAGGCCAGCGTGAAGCAATCATGAATAAGCGCCGCCATGGAATGGGCTTCCTTGGTCTTGGATCTACCATGACCATGTTGAGAGTTCCTTACGGCAGTGCTGAGTCATTGGAATTAACCGAGAAAGTATCTCGTGA
This sequence comes from Porticoccus sp., assembly GCA_023263825.1. GTDB lineage: Bacteria > Pseudomonadota > Gammaproteobacteria > Pseudomonadales > Porticoccaceae > Porticoccus. Next base: position 861 of record JALQUJ010000046.1, on the reverse strand, counting down.
GTTAGCCATGGCCGGCTGGCGTGCAGGGTTGGATCTGGCCAAAGAAAAAGGTCCAGCACCGATTATGGATGAGGAATTTGAAGTCACTGAAGCCATGATGCGCTTGCGCCCGGAAATGGCCAAAGATGGTATTGTGGTTGGTGACAAACTGAAGGGTAAGGTTTTACACGCGCGCTATAGTAAGTACATGCAAAAAGTAGCTGAGGTAGATCCTGCATTGGTTGATGAAATTGCTAATGTAGGTTGTCGTTTTACTCATCATTCTTCCATTGCACCCACGGGCACCATTTCATTGTCTCTGGCTAACAACGCCAGTAACGGCATTGAACCCAGCTTCGCTCACCATTATTCCCGCAATGTGATTCGTGAAGGTAAGAAGACCAAAGAAAAAGTCGATGTATTCTCTTACGAGATGTTGGCCTATCGTGAGCTAATTAATCCTGATGCCATGCCTTTTGCTGAAGAAGAATTACAAAAGCTGCCAGATTATTTTGTGGCGAGTGATGATATTAAACCTAAGCAGCATGTAGATGTTCAGGCTGCGGCTCAAAAATGGACTGACTCCTCTATCTCCAAAACCATCAATGTTCCAACGGATTGTGATTTTGAGGAATTCAAAGATATCTACCTTTACGCTTATGAGAATGGCCTTAAAGGATGCACAACCTTCCGCTTTAACCCGGAAGCATTCCAGGGTGTCTTGGTGAAAGAGAAAGATCTGGAAAACACCACCTACCAGTTCACGCTGGAAGATGGTTCCACTGTAGATCTGAAAGGGAATGAGGAAGTGGAATATGACGGTGAAATGCATACTGCCGCCAACCTCTTCGATGCCTTGAAAGAAGGCTACTACGGCAAATT
>JALQUJ010000042.1 GCA_023263825.1 Porticoccus sp. | reverse complement strand
CCTTGCCTGCTTCATTGAGTACCTTGGCATTCATGGCTTCACTGTATTTAGTGCCCAATTGGAAAATATGGCCCACTTCAATGCCACGTTTAATTTCAAGGATACCTTTGCCATCTGGGCTTGGGTCACCCGCGACTACATTTCTAATATCTTCTATCCGGGAAAGTGGGCAATCTCTTTCCCAGTTAACCCCGGTCAAGTGAACACCTTCTTTATTGGCACCACAGGCAAAATCTGCAAGGTGTGCTGCCGCATGGTCTACGATCATTGGAATATCCAGCCCAACGGGGCCGAGTGATCCAACACTGCAACCTAATTGCTGTTTAACCTGTTCTTCACTGGCAAAGGTCAGGGGTGATGCCACACCTTTCAGTTTTTCGGCTTTAATATCGTTAAGCTCATGATCACCACGGACCACTAGGGCAACAAGAGAATCAGGTGCTGATTCATCCTCAGATTCACCAACGACAATTAAGGTTTTAGCCACCTGATTGCTATTAAAGTTAAGGAATTGGCTTACTTCTTCAATGCTGTGTTGGTTAGGTGTGCTGATTTCCTCCATTTGCACTGTGGCTGCAGGGCGATCGCCTATTGGAGCCAGTGCTTCAGCCATTTCAACATTGGCGGCAAAGTCACTTTCCGTGGAAAAGGCAATATCATCTTCGCCGGACTCGGCAAGAACATGAAATTCATGGGAGTGGCTGCCGCCAATGCTGCCGGTATCTGCCAGTACAGGCCTGAAATCAAGTCCCATCCGTTGGAATATGGCTGAGTAAGCGCCATACATTACGTCGTAGGTCTGTTGCAGGCTTTCCTCTGTGGTGTGGAATGAATAGGCATCTTTCATCAGGAATTCGCGGGAGCGCATAATGCCAAAGCGAGGGCGAATTTCATCACGGAATTTTGTTTGGATCTGATAAAAGTTAGCTGGCAGCTGCTTATAACTACGAAGTTCATTGCGAACCAAATCAGTGATCACTTCTTCATGAGTTGGGCCCAGGCAAAAAGAGCGATCATGGCGATCTTTGATACGTAACAGTTCAGGGCCGTATTGTTCCCAGCGGCCTGACTCTTCCCAAAGTTCAGCGGGTTGGGTAACGGGCATTAAAACCTCTTGAGCGCCGGCTTTATCCATTTCTTCCCGGACTATAGCTTCAGCTTTTCTCAGTACTCGAAGCCCCAAGGGTAGCCAGCTATACAGCCCCGCAGCCAATTTCCGAATCATGCCGGATCTCAGCATAAGTTGATGGCTGATCACTTCTGCATCAGCGGGTGTTTCTTTCTGTGTGGCAATTAGGAATTGGCTGGCTCTCATAGTCTATTCTTTATGTTAGCAATGAATGTTTAAATTGGTGATACCTATAAAAGACGGTATTTTACGGTGCAGGCATGCCCCGGTACAGAGATTTTAAGGTGCAGGGTTTTAGAGTTTAGTAAGAAGAGGTATTTAAATGTTTAAGCTTCATCCCAGGTTGTTTGCCGATACATTGATTGTGGGTGAATTTGAGCTATGCCAGTTATTGATTCATCGTGATGCAAATTACCCTTGGTATATTCTTGTGCCAAAGCGAGAAGACATTCAGGAAATTTATCATTTGTCTGAAGAAGAGCGTATTCAGCTGATGAAGGAATCATGCATGCTGGCAGAAGCTTTGGTAGATGTGTTTTCTCCCGACAAAATCAACATCGCTACTTTGGGCAATATGGTGCCGCAATTACATATGCACCATGTAGTTCGCTATAAAATAGATGGTGCATGGCCAAATCCTATCTGGGGTGCGTTGCCTGCAATAGATTATCAACAAGATGAACTAGAGCACCGAATTGAATCTGTCGCTAATGTTTTAGTGGGAGATGATTTCCACATTCTGTAAATTCAACGCTCTTTAAGTTTGAGTCTATTTAAATTAACAATCCTCAAAACAATTTTTGATACAGCACCTTTACTTTTGTGTAGAGGCAGTATCCTTTATATGACCTTCTAGCACCCGTATTCATAGGGTATAATGCGCGCCTTTTGTTTATCTAGCCTATCCAAGGTTTGGTGAACATTTCGGCGGGTTCAAATAGAACCCCGATGAGCTTAATACGGGAAGACATAATGCGTACAACTTATTGCGGTGTTCTAGGTGCAGAGAGCATTGATCAGGAAATTACCCTCTGTGGCTGGGTAGATCGTCGCCGGGATCACGGTGGTGTGATCTTTATTGACCTTCGCGACCGCGAAGGCATTGTCCAGGTGGTTTTTGACCCTGATGGCGGAGAGCACTTTGAACGTGCTGATACTGTGCGTAGCGAATATGTTCTTCAGGTGAAGGGTAAAGTCCGTGCCCGTACCCCGGAAACGGTTAATCCGGAGATGCGTACTGGTGAGATTGAAGTCTATGGCATTGAGCTGGAAATTCTCAATACATCAGAAACGCCGCCTTTCCCATTGGATGAACATAACAAAGTGGGTGAAGATGTTCGTCTGAAGTACCGCTATATGGATCTTCGCCGCCCAGAAATGCTGAAAAACCTGCGTTTCCGTTCGGAAGTCACCCAAACTATTCGTAATTATTTAGATGACCATGGCTTTCTCGATATCGAAACGCCCATTTTGACCCGCGCCACCCCTGAAGGTGCACGTGATTATCTAGTACCCAGTCGTACCCATGACGCCAAATTCTTTGCGTTGCCCCAGTCGCCCCAGTTATTTAAACAGCTGTTGATGGTGTCAGGTATCGACCGCTACTACCAAATAGCCAAATGCTTCCGTGATGAAGATTTGCGGGCCGATCGCCAACCTGAATTTACACAGGTGGATGTCGAGCTATCGTTCACCACTGAAGAACAAATCATGTCCATCAATGAGGAGATGATTCGCTCGGTATTCAAAAAAGTACTGGATGTCGACCTAGGCCACTTCCCGCAAATGCCCTATAGCGAGGCCATGGATCGCTTTGGTAGTGACAAGCCCGATTTGAGGATTCCTCTGGAACTGGTTGAAGTTAA
>JALQUJ010000040.1 GCA_023263825.1 Porticoccus sp. | reverse complement strand
TGAAGCTAGCGTGTCTACCAATTTCACCACCTGGGCTTTGCTAAAATATTGCTGCTTTAGCGAAGGCGGCGAACTATAGTAATGGTCTTGGCAATTGTCAATTCCAGGTGGATAAAAACACTGATTAATGGAGCAGTAATCAGTGTTTAGGATATACAGTTACGGCCATTATTTTTGGCTTCATATAATGCATTGTCACCCGGCGAATAAGTTCTTCATCTGTCTCTCCTGGCCTATATGCTGCTATCCCAATGCTGAATTTAGGAGATACGGGGCAGTTTGGTATTTCTGATACTTCTTTCTGTTGAATGCCTACACTTCTATGTAGGTGGCTTAAAAATTGGCAATTAAAGTATTTCTAACATTTTTAGCCATTGGTGTATTACAGATCAATATGTTTTGATGGCATGCATGCAATTATTTACAGCCAATGTGTATCAGTGTTTCTGCTAAGACGTTTCTTTTTTAATGATAAAAAGCCTCATTTTTAAGGTGAAAACCCCATATGAAAAAACATATTAAGAAAGATTCATTTGCAGCACGGGAAGCCGCTAAATATGAGAATCCAATTCCCAGCCGTGAGTATATTCTTGAATTTTTGAGCAACAGTGCCGGACCATTGACCCACGAGGAACTTTGTTCTGATTTTGGTATTGATGATAGTGATGCCAGAGAAGCCCTGCGGCGGCGATTAATTGCCATGGAACGAGATGGCCAAGTGGTGAGAAATCGTCGTTATGCCTATGGCGCTCTGGATAAAATGAATCTCATAAAGGGGCGAGTCATTGGCCATCCCGAGGGCTTTGGTTTTGTTGTACCCCGTGAGGGTGGGGGAGACCTTTTTTTATCGAGCCGCCAGATGCGAAGAGTGATGGATGGTGATGAGGTCTTGGTCAGAGTTTCTGGAATGGATCGCCGTGGTCGACAAGAGGCATCTATCGTTGAAGTGGTTGAGCACAGGACAACGACCCTGGTAGGCCGCTTTTTTAAGGGAAGCGGCATTCACTCTGTGCGTCCAGATAACCCCCGAATTATCCAAGATATTATGATCCCTGCCGATCAAAAAAATGATGTTGAGACCGGCCAAATTGTCGTAGTAGAAATTACTCGTCAGCCGAGTAAAAATAACCTTCCCGCAGGTTGTATCGTCCAGGTTCTAGGAGACCACCTTGCTCCAGGAATGGAAATTGATATCGCCATTCATAATTATGGTATTCCCAGTGAATGGCCGACAGCAGTGGTTGCTGAAGCAGAATCTATTCCAGAAGAAGTCTCAGATACAGATAAGCAACACCGAATAGACCTCCGCCATTTGCCCTTTGTCACCATTGATGGTGAAGACGCCCGAGACTTCGATGATGCGGTTTATTGTGAGTCGAGGAGTCGTGGAGGCTGGCGCTTATATGTGGCCATTGCTGATGTCTCACACTATGTTGCTGTAGGCAGTGACCTTGATCAAGAGGCCTTTCAGCGGGCAACCTCTGTTTATTTTCCACAGCATGTAGTGCCTATGCTGCCTGAAAAACTATCCAATGGGCTTTGTTCTTTGAACCCGGAAGTAGATCGATTGACGATGGTATGCGAGATGCTTCTGGATAGTCAGGGGCAGGTTACACGGTTTAAATTTTTTGAAGGTCTTATTCATTCCCATGCCCGGCTGACCTATACCCAGGTTGCAGGCATGATGGCACAACGAGAGGACAAAAATAGTGGCATTCGAAAACAGTTTCATTCTGTTGTTCGGCATATTGATCACCTAAGTGCTTTGTATGAACGATTAGTTGAAACAAGGCGTTCCCGGGGAGCCATTGATTTTGAAACTCAGGAAACACGAATACTGTTTGATGCAGAGCGAAAAATCCAACAAATTATTCCTGAGGAAAGAACAGAAGCTCATCGTTTGATTGAAGAGTGTATGTTGTGCGCCAATGTCTGTGCGGCCACTCTTTTACAGAAAAGTAAACTGCCGATCTTGTATCGTACCCATGAAGGGCCCAGGCAGGAAAAATTAGATAACCT
>JALQUJ010000002.1 GCA_023263825.1 Porticoccus sp. | reverse complement strand
GCTGTCCACATGCCAAACAGAGCCTGACAAACCACCAAGAACAAAATAAATGTAGGTAACCGAAAAGGATAGGTCTCATCATCTCGACGACGCCAGGAGCGAACAGCAAGAGTAATGATTAACAAACCTAAAACACCTGCCAAATTACGGTGAATTAACTCTGGCTGTAAAAAAGCATAACCTGTTGAATAGCCATCAGTAACTTCGAATGAGCCAGATAAAATTGAAAGTTGACCATGACATATAGGCCAATCTGAACAACCAAAATCAACGTCCATCAGTCGAGTATAAGTACCCAACATAACAACAAACAACGCCAACAGCGTTGCTATTAAAGCCAATTTAAAACTAGGCTTGCGAAATTTTGGGGCATTAAACAGTGGCATAGGGTAGACAGACTATAGGCCTAAAATACTAGAATTCCAAAAAGCTATTATCTTGAAATACTACTGGGGTGAATATTTCATCAAGTGTTCAATGTCTTCTATGATCTTATTACCTTCATTAGCCAAACTATAGGACATCATGATCAAGCCCTTTTGGTCAACCAGATACGCGCGTATAGTGCCACCATCACCAGGCACTTGTAATGGCGCATTAGTCTCTTTAAGCATCGCTTCAAATATATGCTTGTCGGCTTTAAGTACCTTCAAAAAAGGGTGGTTCAGTTTTATATATTCCGAGGTTTCTTGTACCAGATCCTCTCCCAGAGAAAGGTACAGGCGCTCAAATCGACGGCTATATTTACCAAGGCTAATATGTATCTGTCGAGTGAGATAAAGCATTTCGCGACATTGCTCCACACAGGAGCCCGCACCAGCTATCACCATTCGCCATTTTGTTTTTTGATCGGCTAAACGCCAGGAGGATTGATCCGTGTCCATCAGCTCTAAATTAGCCATAGGCACCGGAGGCAATACAAATTCACCATGATTTGTTGTACCTAGCCGAGACAACAAGCTGTTGCGCTGCTCTTCAGTTTTTGGAAACATCAAAAAGCCCGCAACAATAACACCAGCGAGCATGGCTATCATTAGCCACACATGCCACCGACCACTGTTTGTTGCTTGCTCTGTCATCTCTTTGCTCCGTTTTATTGCGTTTAATTAACTATGCTTTTTACTTCTGTCGCCAACTACGGACAACAGAACCCAGGTTAGAATTAGCAAATAGGCCCAATATAATCAAAGCCACAGCCAGTGCTGACCATTGCACGGCATAGCCCGTATGCTTGCTGGGTTGCACATTTACAATCACCCAACCTGTTTCAAGGGCACCAGGAGAATCAGCCTCCAAACGCAGGTGATAATCATAAAATTTTTGGCCCAACTTTTCTGAAATTAGTTCTGGCGAGGCATTTTGAATAATAACGGGGCCATTACCAGGCTTCCAAATATCCTCACCCAACATAATTTGCTTTCCTAAGGGCTTATAAAGATAGCCTTTGAGGGTGACATCGCCAGGAACATCATTAATTTCCGGTAAGATACTACGATCCAATCCAGTGCCCACCCAACCACGGTTAACCAACAACCATTGGCCATCAGATGCTTGAAACGGGCTAATCACTTCATAACCAGGCCGCCCACGACGCACCCGGTTGTCCAAGAGCAGCGGAGAAGTATTATCATATTTTCCAGTAACATCCGCTCTAACATATAAATATTCATCACCTTCAGGCAAACTGGATAACAACTGAGGGTCAGCCATACGGCGTTGATTATAGGTCTCTAGGAGTTGGCTCTTTTCCTCCTTCCGATCCAATTGCCAAAATGCTAAATTGACCAAAATAGGAAGAAAACAAACCACAAACAACACGACTTTCCAATTCCACTGCCACTGAAAAGAAACCTGTTTTTGTTGCTCGATCTGATCTGACATCAGTATTTAAACCATTTCTGAAACACTATATTGACTCATCTATCCTTCACACATCTAGCAAGCAACCTGGATTAGTGTCGCCTATTTATAATCTAAAGGTGATAATAGGCTGATATCGCTATGAAGTATCAAACTAACCCCTGTTAAGGAACCACTATGCTACTTAAAATTATTATTGTTTTATTATTTATTGGTGTGCTTATCAGCCTAAGTAGTGCTTTGGTATTCCTTATGAAGGATGTTGGCAACCCTCGCAGGCGGACACTCTATGCACTTGGTATTCGTGTAGTACTCGCAACAGCTCTGATAGGAACTATTGCCTGGGGCATTTATTCAGGGCAACTTGGTAGCCAAGCCCCTTGGGATAAGCAGCTCCATCCTGAACGGGTTTTACCGCTACCTTCCAAATAATAAAAAAATAAAACCTTTTTATTTACCAGAAAGATAAAAACGGCCAGGAAAACCTGACCGCTTTATTTTCAGCTAAAGCTATTTGTTGCTATTAAGCCAGAATATATACAAACACAAACAATCCAACCCATACTACATCAACAAAGTGCCAATACCAGGATGCTGCTTCAAAACCAAACTGATCTTCAGCGTTGAAATGACCCTTTAATCCGCGAAGGAATTGGATCAACAACATGATAGTACCCATGGTTACGTGAGCACCGTGGAAACCTGTCAACATAAAGAAGGTAGTTCCATAAATACCGGACTCAAGGGTCAAGCCCATATGTTGGTAAGCATGAATATATTCTTCCGCTTGCAACACCAAGAAGATTGCACCTAGAGCAACTGTAATGCCTAACCACAGGTTAAACTTGCTACGGTTATTATTTTTGATCGCTGTATGAGCAATATGAACAGTGAAACTAGACGTTAACAGAACAATTGTATTCCACAGTGGCAGCCAACCAAGCAGCTTATCCCAACCAGGGAAGCTCATATTTTGTTCTGGGCCTGTAAACTGGGCAGCTTCACCATTTGCAACCATGTCAGGCGTGGTCATTAGCGGCCATGCAGCTTCAAAATCACCCCAGAGAAGGTTGTTACTCTCAAAGCCGCCTTCACTACCCAACCAAGGCAATGCCAAGGTACGAATATAGAAAAGCGAGCCAAAGAATACAGCAAAGAACATGACTTCAGAAAAGATAAACCAGCTCATACCCCAAACGTAGGAACGCTTCAGCTGATCACTGTTCATTCCTGCCATGTTTTCTTTAATAACGAGGCTAAACCAAGAATAAAGAGTAAATGCGAGTACTAAGGCCCCAGCAAAGAAAGCCATAGAACTACCGCCTTGAACCCAGGTTCCTGCGCCTAAAGCAATAAGAGCCATGCCAGTAGCTGCACAAATAGGCAGTTTACTTTGCTCTGGAACGTAATAGCTGCTCTCAGTTGACATTGTATTTCTCCTGTTTCACCACGCGTTAACGCAGTTCAATTCATCAATTCAATAATGCAAACGGCTCTTTATAATTACTACTATCAGTAGTGTCTGTAGTCCGGCCGGTCACATCAAATAATGTATAGGATAGGGTGATGGTTTTGACTGATCTCGGCAAATCTTTATCCACGATGAACACTAATGGCATATCTGTTTCTTTTCCCGCTTCCAGTGGTTGCTGGTTAAAACAGAAACACTCTGTTTTATGGAAATATTCAGTAGCATTAAATGGCGTCAAACTGGGAATTGCCTGGGCAACCATATCCCTCGCTGTACGATTTTTTGCGTAAAATGCGACTTCTGTTGGTGCACCTGGATGAACTACCACCTCATGAACTTTCGGTGAAAAGTCCCAGGGCATAGCCCCATTATTGGTAGCGATAAACTGAACCTTTACGGTTCTCGTTGTATCAACACCTGCTTCTGTCACCTGATAAGGGCCGGCAGTTTTGCCGCCAATACCAGTTACTTCACAAAATAGATCGTACAGTGGCGGCATTACAAATACCGCAAACAAAAACATGCCGGCTGCTCCGAATAGCAGTTTGACTATGGTCGTTCTGACCGGGCTAGCCGACATATTTCCTATCCTTACCTTGTATTACTTCACTTCCGGTGGAGTAGCGAATGTGTGGTAGGGCGCTGGAGTAGCCAGTGTCCATTCCAAACCTTCAGCACCTTCCCAAGTCTTAGGCTCACTTACTGGTGTGCCAGACCGGATAGTCCGGATAACGTTAAACAGAAACAGCAGTTGAGCGGCACCATAGGTAAATGCACCAATACTGGAGATCATATTCCAGTCAGAGAACTGCAAAGCGTAGTCAGCATAACGACGAGGCATGCCAGCCAAACCCAAGAAGTGTTGCGGGAAGAACGTAATGTTGAAACCAACAAAGGATACCCAGAACTGGACCTTACCCATGGTTTCGTCATACATCTTGCCACACCACTTAGGCAACCAGTAGTAAACCGCTGCAGTACCCGAGAATACTGCACCAGCAACCATCACATAGTGGAAATGCGCGACGATGAAGTAGCTGTCATGATATTGAATATCAGATGGTGCAATGGCCATCATCAACCCGGTGAAACCACCAATCGTGAACAAAATGATGAAAGCAATAGCAAACAGCATAGGCGTTTCAAAAGTCATCGACCCCCGGAACATGGTACTGATCCAGTTAAAGATTTTTGCCGCCGTAGGAACAGCGATCAACATTGTGGCATACATAAAGTAAAGCTCACCGCCAATTGGCATTCCCACCAAGAACATATGGTGAGCCCATACGATAAAAGATAGGAAGGCGATCGATGCTGTTGCATACACCATAGAGCTGTAACCAAACAGTGGCTTACGGCTGAAGGTTGGAATAATGTGAGAAATCACACCAAATGCTGGCAGGATAATAATGTAAACCTCTGGGTGACCGAAGAACCAGAACACATGCTGGAACAAGACCGGATCACCACCACCAGCTGCGTTAAAGAAGCTGGTACCAAAGTTAATATCCATCAACATCATGGTTACTGCACCAGCCAATACTGGCATAACAGCAATCAACAGGAAGGCTGTGATTAACCATGTCCATACAAACATGGGCATTTTCATCAACGTCATACCAGGTGCACGCATATTCAGTACAGTGGCAATAATGTTAATAGAACCCATGATGGACGATGCCCCCATAATATGCATACCAAAAATAAAGTAATTCACCGTATCGGGAGCATACGTGGTTGAAAGCGGTGCATAGAATGTCCAACCGAAGTTAGGACCACCACCTTCCATAAACAGCGTGGAAGCCAACAGCGCAAACGCAAATGGCAGAATCCAGAAGCTGAGGTTATTCATGCGTGGCAGGGCCATATCTGGTGCGCCGATCATCATCGGAATCATCCAGTTAGCCAGACCAACAAAGGCCGGCATAATGGCACCA
>JALQUJ010000174.1 GCA_023263825.1 Porticoccus sp. | reverse complement strand
GCTGATTCACAACGTGGCTTTGCGAGTGCAGCAGGGTGGCAGCCCAGATAAATTCATTGTTTCTGGCCGTGGTGAGCTGCACTTGTCAGTATTGATCGAAAGCATGTGTCGCGAAGGTTTTGAGTTAGGTGTATCACGCCCAGAAGTCATTCAAAAAGAAGTGGATGGTGAGCTTCACGAGCCTTATGAGCAGGTTGTGATTGATGTTGAAGATCAACATCAGGGTGCGGTAATGGAAGAGCTTGGGTTGCGTAAAGCTGAACTGACCAATATGGAACCCGATGGCAAAGGTCGTGTACGGTTAGAGTTTTTGGCGCCTTCTAGAGGGTTGATTGGCTTTCGCTCTCACTTTCTGACCATGACCAGTGGCTCCGGCATTATGACCAGTATTTTTGACCACTATGGCCCGGTTAAGCAGGGTGAAGTTGCCAAGCGTCAAAATGGTGTGTTGGTATCGATGACCAAGGGTAAAACCTTGGCCTTTGGCCTGTTTAACCTACAGGAGCGTGGTCGTTTGTTCCTGGGCGCCGGTCATGAGGTTTATGAAGGTCAAATTGTTGGCCTGCACTCTCGTAGTAATGATTTGCCAGTAAATCCGACTAAAGGTAAGCAGCTGACAAATGTGCGTGCTTCCGGTACAGATGAAGCATTAACGCTAACGCCACCTGTTACCCACACATTGGAGCAAGCATTGGAGTTTATCGAAGACGATGAGTTGGTTGAAGTAACACCGGAAAGTATCCGTCTGCGTAAAAAACTGTTGACCGAAACTGAACGTAAGCGCGCCCCTAAAAACTAGCTGTCGGTACAACCTAAAGCCGTTATAGCCGGGACAGTTCAGTTTGTAGTGGTTTGGCATTCTCTATAGCGGAAACATGTAATGGTATGGTCATTGACCATGCCAACAGCTTGCATGTAGGCGTAGCAAATCGCTTTCCCAAAGAATTTAAACCCTTTCTTTTTCATGTCTTTACTAATGGCCTCGGCCAGCGGTGTAAAGGCCGGCATTTCTGCTAAGCTTGCCCATTTGTTCTGAATGGGTATGCCATTAACAAATGCCCACAGGTAGTCAACAAAGCTGCCGTACTGTTGTTGTATTGCTAAATATTGTTGAGCATTGCTTATCGTGCTCTGTATTTTCAGTTTGTTACGAATAATGCCTGGGTTTTGTATGAGTTGGTCAATCTTGCTTTGATCAAATTGTTCAATCTTTTCAGCATCGAAATTGGCAAATGCTTCTCGATAGTTTTCCCTTTTTTTAAAATCGTAATCCACGAGAGTCCAGCCTGGGCGCTTTCCAGCACCAGAAATTCAAATAAGGTGTGATCATCAAAGCAGGGTACACCCCATTCGGTATCGTGGTATCTCTCGTACAGAGGGTCGCCCAGACACCACTCACATTTTGATAGTTGATTCTCAATCATAGGGTTTTTAGCTCATAGTTTATAAGGTTGTTTGTGTTGGGAAAATTGCGTTTGTGGAGAAGCTGTCATAGTGTTTACTGTAGAGTATCTTGTGTTGGCTGAATACCGCAGTATTCGAAAAAATACGCTGAAAAAGTACGTTTACAAGTGCGTTGTCAAAAAGGTTGCTAAAGGG
>JALQUJ010000139.1 GCA_023263825.1 Porticoccus sp. | reverse complement strand
GATTATTGGGGGGCATTTATTTTAACAGATTTGTGGCCTATCACCCTTATAGTTACTAGCTACGGAGCCAAACAAAAATCATAACGCCCCGCTAAACGGCGAGCGTTAGCGGGTCCGGTGGAGGCCACGTTTTTTGTGGCCGGAACGAATTTGAGCAGATTGTTATGTGCCTTTTGCACATTTGGCCCATATTTCGAGTAACTGAGTATCAGTTTTATTACCACCATCTAGTATGGCAAAGCTGAGTTCACCCTTATTTTCTGGATTAAGATAATACTTTTCCGTGCCGACCGTGATATAGATTGTGCCTTCTTTCATTTCTAGTTTTGCGCTAGCCCAGCTTTCTGGGACATCAATTCTCGATTGCTTCCAGCCATACTCTCCAGGACTTAAGCTTTGTCTGAGTTCGAGCATGAGCCCAATACTAAGAAGCAGCTTGTGAGCTTGCTTTAGTTCGTATGAAATGGACTCTGGCTTCCACAGCATTTCTGCTTAAGCAGTAAACGCGAAAAGCAAGATCGGTAATAGGAAAAATTTCTTCATCGTGCTCCATGCTCGATTAGCACATAACAGCTTATTCAAAAGCCTAAGGCTTCATATCACTTTGGCACCTTATCCAGGATCAAAAAATATTTAGCAAAGGCTATTCTTGTTTATTTACAATGGCTTGGAGCAAAGAGGGAGATTCTGTAGTTGGGCAAAAGAAGCCTAATCCCTGCTTTTGTTTTCCAATCCATGGCCATTGATCATAAATCACCACCCTTTAAAATCAAACACTTTATACTGCGTTTCCTGTGAACAGAAGCCTATGGCTCCTGATCTGGGAGGTTTTAACCACTACTTGTAAGTGGTAGAAGATGAAACTTTCAACACTATATAAGAGAATAAATTCCTCCGTGATCTTCTAATATCTGTTCGTTAAAGTAACGTAAACTATATAAACCAATGGATGTTTAGATTCCCTCTATCTGAGTAACCCTATGACTCTACCCAAAAAAGTCAAAATCGTTGAAGTCGGTCCGAGAGACGGCCTGCAAAATGAACAGCAACCCATTAGCACTGAGGTGAAGATTGAACTGATCCAGAGGTTGGTAGGTTCTGGCCTTAGCTATATCGAAGCGGGTAGTTTTGTGAACCCTAAATGGGTACCGCAAATGGCGGGTAGCGATGAGGTGTTTCAGGGGCTTTTTTCCACCGGGGGTGGATTTAAACCGGATGTCACCTATGCGGCACTGACGCCGAACTATCAAGGTTTTGAGAGGGCGGTTAGTTCACGTGCCAATGAGGTGGCGATTTTTGCGGCAGCATCTGAATCTTTTAGTCAGAAGAATATTAATTGTTCTATCAGTGAGAGCCTGGATAGGTTTACGCCCATTATGGAAGCGGTCAAGTCTACTGGACTGCCTGTACGTGGTTATATTTCCTGTGTGGTGGATTGCCCTTACGAGGGTGAGGTTGATCCAAACAAAGTAGCTGAAGTGGCACTAAGGTTACATGAGATGGGTTGTTATGAAGTGTCTCTGGGGGATACCACTGGTGTGGGTACGCCGGGGAGTATTACTCGGGTAATCGAAACAGTGGCAGAGAGTGTTTCCATTCATCGTCTTGCAGTGCACCTGCACGATACCTATGGGCAGGCGCTGGCGAATATTTATGCTTCGCTGCAAATGGGTATTGATGTGGTGGATAGCTCGGTGGCAGGCTTGGGTGGTTGTCCTTATGCGAAGGGCGCTTCCGGTAATGTGGCCACTGAAGACCTGGTGTACATGCTCAATGGTTTGGGTATTGAGCATGGGGTGGATTTGGATAAAATAATGGCAGCCGGTTGGTTTATTACCGATAAGTTGGGTCGAATGAATGGTTCAAAGGTTGCGGCAGCGCTCGCAAAATAGGCCGTTAATCAGAGGCTCCCTAACTCGTTTTCTCTTTATGTTTCTCAAGTGCTGCACGTAAGGCAGCAATACCGGGTTTTTTATCCAGAATTTCCTGAGCGGTTAGCCCAGAAAGTTCATGGGGAAAGACCAGCCATTTATCAGTCTCGTGGAGGTAGTAATCCGGCGCTCTATCGGTGCGGTTATTGCCCGGCTTAAAGTAGGGCGTAGCGATACGAATTTCTGGTGGGTCATCGGCACAGGCTAGTTCTATATCGCCCACAAACTGTTTCACACTAAGGCCTGTATCGTACACATCATCAACAATTAAGATGGAGTCTGCCTTGCGCAGGTTATCGATGATATGGCCGAGACCGTGTACTTTGACGTTATCAGCAGTTTCCCCCAGCTTGGTGTAGAACGAGGTGCGAATGGCGATATGGTCGGTCTCGATGCCGAAGTAATCCAATAATTCCTGTACAGCGATACCTACCGGGGTGCCGCCACGCCATACCCCAATAATGAAATGAGGTATGAAGCCGCTTTCCAAAATTTGTAAGCCTAGAGAAAAGGAATCATCCAGTAATTGCTGGGCATCAATAAACTGTTTTTCCACTTTTTGCCAAGTATGTTGTGTTATGAAGATTTCGAGCTTCATATTATTTGATTAGAGCATCATGTCAGTGGTTGTTTGATACTGTCAATCAGACGTAATCTGAGTTGTGTTTGTTGCGAAAGGCTTGGATAATACTCGGCCTTCATTTTTCCGGCTATTTTGGAGCTAAGTTGCCTGAAGATAAACTGTCATTTTGAGAAACATTAGTAGAGAAACACTATGGATACCCCTTCCAATAACGAATCCAATGAAAACACGACCCCTGATATTGCTGAAATCAAGGTTAATGGCGCTGTCATTACCCCAGATCAGGTCGTTCGTGAGATGCAATATCACGCAGCAGAATCACCGGAAGTTGCTATTCAAAAATCCTCTGAGGTGTTGATCATTCAGGAATTGCTGATGCAAAAAGCCAAAGAGCTTGGCCTTGATAAAGACATCCCCGAAGACAGTGAAACGCCTAAGCAGGAAGCAATTATCAGTCGATTGATTGAGCAGGAAGCGAAAAAGCCACTCGTTATGGAAGATGAGTGTGAAAAGTATTACAACGAAAATAAAGAGCACTTCGTTAGTAAGGAAATGCTAGAGCTAAAGCACATTCTTTTAGGGGCAGACCCAAAAGAAGAAGCCCTGAGAGCAGAAGCCAAGCAAAAAGCAGAGGGGTTAATTGCCAGCTTATCGGACTCCATTGATGAATTTGAAGCGCTGGCTAAAGAGCATTCGGACTGCCCTTCCAATGAAACTGGTGGCAGTTTGGGACAGATTACTCGCGGCCAGACTACCCCAGAATTTGACGAGGCTGTATTTGAGCTCGAGGAAGGTCTTGCAAAAGACCCTGTAGAGTCCAAATTCGGGTACCACGTCGTTTTTATTAATAAGCGTATACCAGAGAAACAACTGGAATTTGAGCAAGTTAAAGATGATGTAGCTCATATGTTGATTGAGTTCGGACAGCGTAAATCTATTAGCTTGTACATCCATAAATTAATCGATGAAGCTGAGATTGAAGGTGTGGATTTTGAAGTAGGTAAGCAGGCTTAATCGATTTTATACTTTACATTAAAAAAACGGCTTACATAGTTTGTTAGCCGTTTTTTTATGCCTGTTTATATTTCCATTCTTTCCAAAAGTAATGGTTTACCACGATAAACCTATCTCGATCAAAAGATCACTTTAATTTTTTACCCTACCAATTGGGATGACGTTTTTCCAAAAAAGCGGATAGCCCTTCCTGACCCTCGTCAGATACTCTGATTTCAGCTAAACGTCTGGTTTGGCCCTGACGTTTAGGCGTAATTAATCCTATGTCCTCGTAGTGCCTGATACTTCTGGTCGTGATATCCAGATCTCGAGATAGCTCGGTAATACTAAATACGCTTTGAATCGTCTGTTTCTGATTCATATGTGATCCCAATCTTTTATGTACTCCTGCCCACTTAATACATAGTTTACATTTACGTAAACGTAAAGATTAAAAATTATTTAGAGCCTGTATGGTAAATTCAAGGTTCAAAAGGTGGTGAGGAATGGGAGGGCTAGGGAGGGAAAAATTATAAATTGCGCGTTAAAAGAGCTAGCTGTTGATTAACTAATTGTTCCCCGCTTTCGTGAAGTTTCTCGACTCTAAATAATGGGCTGTCATCTGCTAATGGAGAGATATTGATGTCTTCTAGAGCAGTATGTTCGCGGGTATTTTTGTTGAGTAGGATCTCGCCATTAACGGCTTTTTCAAGGAGATTTTGTAGAATCTTTACTTGCTCTTGAAGAATGCGTTCGTTCAGAAGTTGTGAGCTGGAGAGCTCCAGCTCACCGTGTAAGATGGCACTGGCCAGTTCTAATTGAACGCCTTGGTTGTCCAATAGCTGTTTGCTGAGTGATTGTATGGCCGTTGCACAATAAAGTGCTCGTAAGGGGTGGTCGCTATTCTCATCTTCGCCAGTAAATTCAAGGTAAATACTGCATCGGTCTGCAGTAAGCCGTGTTCCCCCATAGAGCGCAGCAGCATCATTAATCAAAAAATCTAATTGGGTCATCACCGATTCGAAGTGTTCCCGATTAACGAGGCTTTCTAATCTGGGCAAGTTTTTACATACCATGGCCAGCAAGGCGTAATTCTTACTCCCAAAGTTTATGACTTCTTTGTTGCAATCTCTGGTCGCAAGTAAGGGCTCCACACGAAACTCCAGAGAACTGAGTTCATCCATGTCATCGGGTGTATCACCCGGTAAACGTTGGGTGATTTGGCTAAGTCGGTTTGAGAGGTTCTTCCCTATTTTTATAGAGATAAAAAGTAAGGTGACTGTAATAACACACCACAGAAGCATGAATGTTAATTTGAATGTTTTGAGTGGTGCTGCAAAAAACTGTTGGTCGAGGTGAACGGTGGCATAGCCGGCAATGGCATTTTCTATGGTAATAGGGCTGCGATACACATCTTTATCTTTTGTGATATTAGATGGGCGTTGAGATTCAACGAGTAAGTGGTTTGTTGCGTCGTATACAGCCGCGTGCCTAATACCTTCAGTGTTTGCTGTTTCGTCGACCTCAACCTGCATACTCAATGTATCTTGTTGAATCATGGGGTCCTGAACACTTTTGGCAAGTTGGATGGATAATGCCTGGCCAAAATGTCCTTGTTGTTCTGTGCTAATGGTGTTGAGTTGAAACCCAAGGGTAACGGCAAGCAGAGAACCTACTACCAAAGAAAAAATTAGTGTGTGGAGGGGCAGTTTTTTGGCAAGGGATTTTTTTATAGTGCCCATTCTGAATGTAGCCCACAGGGTTTGATTGATAGTTTTAAGTAATCGTGCATTCTATATTATTCACTGCTCTCTTATAATACCCGCTCGTGTAATTTCTAGTGCCAAAGTTATAGTTCCATTTATAGATACTTGTAAATTACAGCTCTGCCGAAGCCATTTATGCATTTTGAAATAGGATCAAATGTGAGAGAAATTTTACTTATCAATGTGTCAGGAGAAGATAAGCCTGGTATTACACGCGCTGTGTCAGAGGTTTTGGTAGCACATAATTGCGATATTCTTGATATTGGTCAGGCGGTTATACATGACAATTTGAATCTCGGTATGCTGGCAAAAATACCTCAGGATCAGGAGACTGAATTAGTCCAGAACGAAATTTTTTCTAGCCTTAATGCTATGGATACGAAGGTAAGATTCCAGTCTATTTCAGAACAAAGCTATGAGCATTGGGTAGGTCAGCAGGGTAAGCCGCGGCATATCGTGACGTTACTAGCTCGCAGGGTGACGGCAGAAAATATTGCCCGTGTAACAACAATCACTGTCGAACAGGGGTTAAATATCGACAAAATTGCACGGCTTTCCGGTCGTGTTCCCCTTGAGCGTATAGACGATGATAGTAAGTCTTGCGTTGAATTTTCTTTACGGGGTGTACCTACTGATATGTCTGCATTGAGGGCATCGTTGTTGGAGATGTCCAGTGAAATGGATGTGGATGTTGCCTATCAGGAAGATAATATCTACCGTCGCAATCGCCGTTTAGTGGTATTTGATATGGACTCCACATTAATTGATGCAGAAGTCATTGATGAGCTTGCTAAAGAAGCAGGTGTTGGTGAGCAAGTGTCAGCAATTACTGAATCAGCCATGCGGGGGGAACTGGATTTTAAAGAGAGCTTTGCGAAGCGTATGGCGTTATTGAAGGGGCTTGATGAGTCTGTATTGAAGGGGATGTCTGAACGCTTGCAGCTGACAGAAGGGGCAGAATCACTTATTTCTACATTACGGCGATTGGGCTACAAGACTGCGATTCTTTCTGGTGGTTTCGATTATTTTGGCCGGCGGATTCAGAAAAAGCTGGGTATGGACTATGTCTATGCTAATCAATTAGAAATTGTGAACGGAAAAGTTACGGGTAATGTAACGGGAGAAGTTGTAGATGGTGCTCGCAAAGCTCAATTGTTACGTGAAATTGCAGAGCGAGAAAAAGTTGACCTTGAGCAGGTCATTGCTGTGGGTGATGGAGCAAATGATTTACCCATGTTGAGTATCGCGGGTCTCGGCATTGCTTTTAGGGCTAAGCCGTTGGTGAAGGCCACGGCTAAGCAGTCAATTTCCAAGTTGGGTTTGGACGGCATTTTGTATCTGATGGGGTTCAGCGATAGAGATACTTCACATTGGGAATAGTTGCTGGCTATTATTGCTGGTAAATAATGAAAAAAGTCAGCAGCATAAAGTAAAAAGCCAGGGCGTATACCCTGGCTTTTTTGTGAGCCAGTCCTATTTTTTAGCAATTTTATGACTTAATAAATTGTCTGAAGTGATATAGATCAGGTAGTTAAGTTTATCAAAGGGTGTTGTTTCTATGGAGAACTCACTTTCTTAGAGGATGCAATCTTTTAAAAAAGAGGTACTTTTTTTAAAGGAGAGGTACTTTATTAGGATGGTCGGGTATTTCACGTACCAGTTTTGGTACAAGATAACCCGGTAATTGTGCCATGAGCTTTGTGATGAGTTGTTTTGCCCGTTGATCTGGCACTTCAAAATGTGCGGCACCTTTTACCTTATCCAGTTGGTGAATATAGTAGGGTAGAACACCCAGTTGAAATAGTTTTTCACTCAGTGCTTGTAATGACTCTACTGAGTCATTGATGCCAGATAACAAAACTGTTTGGTTAAGTAATGTAACGCCAGCATTAGATAATTTTTTCAACGCATGACCAACATGGTGATCTAATTCATTGGGATGATTACTGTGAATAACCAGTGTTGTCAGTAGATCTGTTGATGTGAGCCATTGTAAACAGTGATCTGTAATCCGGTCTGGGATAACGATGGGCAGCCTGGTGTGTACCCTGAGGCGTTTAACGTGATTTATTTGTGCAATTTGTTCGGTTAGCCATAGCAGCTGTCTGTCACTGGCCGCTAGGGGGTCTCCACCGCTGTAGATTACTTCAGTTATCGAATGATCCGTGGCTATGTAGTCCAAGGCCTGCTGCCATTCATTTCGTCCTGGTTTGTTATTTTGATAGGAAAAATGGCGTCTAAAACAATAACGGCAATTAATCGCACAATTGGGGCTAACAATTAATAAAACCCGACCGTGGTATTTATGAATTAGACCAGGAATAGGGTTTGCTGCTTGTTCACCAAGTGGATCAGCGGTATAGCCAGGAGCGCCAGTCAATTCCTCTTCTAAGGGTAGAACTTGTAGTAACAGTGGATCATTCAAGTCACCTTTCTTTATTCTTTGAAGATAAGCCATAGGGACTCTCAATTGAAAGTCAGCGCTGGCTGATAGTGCTTGGCCTAATAGTGATTTTGTTAATGATTCTGTCCCATGGGTGCCTAGTTCAAGCGCATCTGGTTCTAAGCTGTCTAGTTCGAGAAGATGGAGTAGTTCTTTTGGGTCTCTAATACTGCCAGCCAGCTGTTCTTGCCAGGTTAGGCTATCCACAGATGCAACAGAACGAGTTATCATGGCGGCTCTTTTTACTTAGAATGAATGATTAAAGTGTTTTATCGAACTCAGTTATTCGAGAGTTTTATCTCGAATAACTGGAGCAACTTCCAAATATTGAGGAAACAATGGCTAACTATTCTACCAATGAATTTCGCTCCGGTCTGAAAGTAATGCTGGATGGCGATCCATGTTCCATAGTGGAAAATGAATTTGTAAAGCCTGGCAAGGGTCAGGCCTTTAATCGTGTCCGAGTGCGCAACCTGAAAACAGGCCGTGTATGGGAGCGAACCTTTAAATCAGGTGAATCCCTAGAGGGTGCTGATGTAATGGATACTGACATGCAGTATCTCTATAACGATGGTGAAAATTGGCACTTTATGGAGCCAGATACATTTGAGCAGCACCAAGCAAATGAAAAAGTGGTGGGTGAAACGGCTAAATGGTTGCGTGAGCAAGATACGGTTGTTGTCACCTTGTACAATGGAGCTCCATTAGCCGTTGCTGCACCTAATCATGTTGAGCTTGAAATTATTGATACTGATCCAGGTTTAAAAGGTGATACTGCACAAGGTGGTACCAAGCCTGCAACCTTGAGTACAGGTGCTGTGATCAAAGTGCCTTTGTTCCTAAATATTGGTGAAGTGGTGAAAGTTGATACCCGAACTGGGGAATACTTGAGTAGAGCCTAAATTTGGTCAGAAGCTTGGGTTTAAGAGTGAATGGCTAGGAATACAAAGGGGGTGGCTTTTGCCGCCCTTTTTACTTAGAACGATTGTTAATTGAAAACATGATATTTATTAATCTGGTTACATAAATAATGAACTGGCAGCCCACAGCAACAGTAGAAACGCTTCAAGCCCGAGCAAAATGCTTGTCTCAGATTAGGCAGTTTTTTGAAACGGCTGATGTGATGGAAGTGGATGTTCCTGTACTGGCAACAACCGGTGTGACAGATCTGCATATAGACTGTATTTCAGTACAGGTACAAGGGAAAAGGAGGGAGGAGACTCAGTACCTGCAAAGCTCTCCCGAATATTATATGAAGCGGCTTTTGGCTGCGGGGCATAGTGCTATTTATTACTTGGGTAAGGCATTTCGCCAGGGTGAATCAGGGCCAAAGCACCAGCCGGAATTTACCATGTTGGAATGGTATCGTCCCGGTTGGAATGAATATCAGTTAATGGATGAAGTTTCACAACTTATGCAGCATTTAGGGTTGGAAACGGAATCATCACAAACATTATGTTATTCGGAACTCTTTGAGCAAATTACAGGCTTAAACCCACACCAGATACCTTTATTAGATATACAAGCATTAGCCTCTTCTCTTGCTGGCAATGACTTTTCTGGGGAAGGCCGTAGCACCTGTCTTGATCTTATTTTTAGTCTTGCGATAGAACCAAAGCTACCTTCAGGTTTGGTGTTTATTCATGATTACCCTTCCTGTCAGTCGGCATTGGCTCTATTAGGTCAAGATAGCGGCGGCAATACCATTGCTCGCCGATTTGAAGCCTATTTTAATGGGATGGAATTAGCGAATGGATATTATGAGCTTACAGACCCTGTTGAAATGAAGTCCCGTTTTGATGCCGATATTGCACTTCGTCATGCGTTGGGAAAGCCTCCAATGACTATAGATTCTGATTTGTTGGCTGCCATGGAATCAGGGTTGCCTGTATGTGCAGGTGTTGCATTAGGCGTTGATCGGTTATTGATGCAATTGCTGGATGTTGATGATATTACTCGTGTGACTCCTTTTGGTTCGACAGATTCTGGTATGGTGGGGTGATGTGTTGAGCTCTGATGCTGAAAGTTCGTTATTGCCCCCCATTATTTTTCTGATGGGAGCAACGGCCACAGGAAAAACAGATCTTGCCGTTGCACTTCGTGACCACTTGCCTGTGGAATTAATCAGTGTCGATTCAGCATTGGTTTATCGTGGATTAGATATTGGCTCGGCTAAACCTGAACCAGAAGTGTTGGCCAAAGTGCCACATCGTTTGATTGATATTCGAGATCCTTGCGAGTCTTATTCAGCCGCCGACTTCGCCCATGATGCCCGATGTGAAATACAGGAGATTACAGCTTCTGGAAGAATTCCGCTTTTAGTGGGTGGAACCATGTTGTATTTCAAAGCGTTGTTAGATGGATTAGCAGATAGCCCTCCCGCTGATACCAATATTCGAGATGAAATTGAGAAAGAAGCAGCTGAAAAAGGGTGGCCTTTTTTACACAAGCAGCTTGCTTTTGTAGATCCTGAGACTGCAGCTCGTTTACACCCAAATCACTCTCAACGGATTCAGCGTGCTTTGGAAGTATATCGAAACACAGGTAAAACACTGTCAGATTTTCAGCTGGAACAAAAGCAAAAAGGCAGTGTGTTGGGGCCTATTGAGAAAGATTATCAGTTGACCCAAATTGCATTGATCCCAGAAGATAGATCGGTTTTGCACCAGCGTATCGAACAACGTTTTAACGCAATCTTGGAACAGGGGTTCGAGGCAGAGGTAAGACAGTTATATCAGCGAGGGGATCTGCAACCTGATTTACCTGCCATGCGGGCAGTGGGATACCGACAGATGTGGCAGTATTTATCTAATGAACTAACCTATACTGAAATGGTGCGTCAGGGAGTGGTAGCGACCAGACAACTGGCCAAGCGTCAGCTCACGTGGCTGAGACAGTGGCCAGGTTTGCATGAAATACACATAGACTACAGTGAAGATAATGGCGTGATTTTTAATAAAATGCTAACTAATTGCTTGAAAATATTGAAAAACGTACCCATATACAATAATACAAGTCAGTAGTATGATGAGTTGCTTTGCGTTTTATTGCAGGTTTCGCCAATTTTTGATTTACCTTATTGTTTTTTGGCGGTTTATTTTTTGTATAGGATTCCTTAGTTTAGGAGAGCTACGATGTCAAAAGGGCATAATCTACAAGACCCTTTTCTTAATGTGTTACGAAAAGAGCATATCCCCGTGTCAATATTCTTGGTCAATGGGATCAAATTGCAAGGACAGATCGAGTCCTTTGACCAGTTTGTGATTCTACTAAAAAACACAGTGAGCCAAATGGTTTATAAGCATGCCATTTCTACTGTTGTGCCTTCTCGTCCCGTTCGTTTGCCAATGGCTGTTCCTGGTGCACCAGGTGAAGGCCTGGAAGGCTAGGAATAGGGAGCACTGATTGTTTTTTGATCGCCCTGATTCCGGTGAGCTTGCTGTCCTGGTACATCTTGATTTAGCCAGCGAAAATGAACCGGAAGACCCCAGGGAGTTTGAAGAGTTGGTCCTCTCCGCAGGAGGGGACCCGGTAACACTGGTTTCTGGTTTTCGTAGCTCCCCGCACCCTAAATATTTTGTCGGTACCGGCAAAGTGGAAGAGCTATGCCGGGCAGTTAAAGAAAATTCGGCGGGCCTCGTTATCTTTAATCATGATTTGTCCCCCAGTCAGGAACGTAATCTAGAACACGAATTAAAATGCCGTGTGTTGGATCGCACTGGATTAATTCTGGATATTTTTGCTCAGCGGGCTCGAACCCATGAGGGTAAATTACAAGTTGAGCTAGCCCAGCTACAACATATGTCCACACGGCTCGTTAGGGGTTGGACTCACCTTGAACGCCAAAAAGGCGGTATTGGTTTAAGAGGCCCAGGTGAGACCCAATTGGAAACAGACCGCAGGCTGTTGCGTGGACGGATTAAATCTATTTTAAAACGGTTGGAAAAAGTACGCCGCCAGCGAGACCAGGGGCGTCGTGCACGCAATCGCGCTGAAATACCCACGGTATCGTTAGTCGGTTATACCAATGCTGGAAAATCTACATTGTTTAATCGTGTCACTGAATCAGAGGTTTATGCGGCAGATCAGCTTTTTGCTACGCTGGATCCAACCATGCGGCGTATTGATTTGGAGGATGTTGGCCCCACTATTTTAGCGGACACCGTAGGATTTATCAGTCACTTGCCCCACAAATTAGTGGAAGCATTTCATGCCACGTTAGAAGAAGCTGCCAGCGCTTCGTTGCTGCTGCATGTTGTGGATGCACACAGTGATGAGCGGCATACTAATATTCAGCGGGTTAATGAAGTATTGGAAGAAATTGGTGCTGTCGAATTACCTACATTGACGATATTTAACAAAATTGATTTATTGCAGGATGTGCCTCCACGAATTGATCGTGATGCCCGTGATAAGCCCGTTGCCGTTTGGTTGTCGGCGCAAACGGGTCAGGGCTGCGAGCTTTTATTACAGGCAATATCTGAATTACTCGCAGATGAAATGGTCAGTGATACGTTTTTGCTAACCCCGGTCATGGGTAGGCTAAGAGCAATGTTGTATAAGAGTAATGCTGTAGTGTCTGAATCATCAACAGAGAGTGGCGATTTACATTTAAGCATACGTATTCCTCGAACAGATTTTTTAAGGTTATTGAAAACTGAAAATATGACCCAAGATCAGCTAAAGGTTGTTAGCATAGTTTCAGACCAGCAGTTTGAATCAGATCAAAAAATTGCTTAGTGCGTTCATAGTGCTAAGCAAGTGGCAACAATAACAGCGCACTTTCATTGTGAATAAACGGCTATGGTAAATAAATGACAGTCGTTTTTAGATCTATTTATTGCGATGGAAACAATAGTATTTCATGTGCGGCTTGATACAATCACCATCCGTTGAATAACACTTAGATTATGTGGAGAACACTATGGCCTGGAATGAACCTGGTGGCGGCAAAGATCCCTGGGGCGGCAACAATGGTGGCGATGGCCCGCCAGATCTTGATGAGGCGTTGCAGAAGCTCCGTTCACGTATGGACAAAATCTTTGGTGGCTCAGGCAACTCTGATGGGAGTAATGGTGGCTCCAGTGGTTCCAGTAAAAATCTGGTAGGTATTATTCTTGTTGTTCTGGTTTTGGGCTGGGGAATGATGGGCTTTTATCAGGTGGATGAAAAAGAACAAGCTTTAGTTCTCCGTTTGGGTAAATATCTCGATACAGTTGGAGCTGGTCTTAATTGGAATCCACCTTTAGTAGACAGTGTGACCAAAGTACGTGTGACTGAAGAACGTCAGTATTCAAGTCGTGGCCAAATGCTTACAGAAGATGAAAATATTGTTGAGTTACCGCTTACGGTTCAATACAACATCAGCAACGTTAAAGATTTTGTTCTTAACGTAAAAACGCCAGAAGTTAGTTTGCGTCAAGCAACGGACAGTGCCCTGAGGCACGTGGTGGGTAGCAGCAAGTTAGATGAAGTTGTTTCCACTGGTCGTTTGAAAATCGGTGATGAAGTTAAACTGCGTTTACAAACCTATTTAGATAACTATGGTACAGGTATTCATGTTCGTAAGATAAATATTCAAGAAGCAAAACCACCTTCTGAAGTGAAGGAAGCTTACGATGATGTAATTAAGGCCAGGGAAGATCAGGAAAGGTTGATTAACGAAGCCCAAGCTTATTCTAATGGAATTATTCCTGAAGCCCGAGGTAAGGCTCAACGGATGATTGAGGAATCTAATGCTTATAAGGAGCAGGTGGTTGCTGAAGCTGAGGGTGAATCAAAACGTTTTGAATCATTGTTGACCGAATATCAAAAAGCTCCGGAAGTTACGCGCCAACGTTTGTATTTGGATGCCATTCAGGAAGTCATGAGCAATAGCTCAAAGGTGCTAGTTGATGTGGAAGGCGGTAACAATATGTTGTATCTGCCACTAGATAAAATTGTTCAACCAGGTGCGAACCGTAGGCCATCTTCATCTTCCAGTGATGTAAATGTGAATAGAATCGCTGATGAAGTGATTAACAAATTGCGCCGTGAAAATGCACCTAATACCAGATCAAGAGGGGTTCGCTAATGACTACTCGCTCAACAGGATCACTGGTTCTTTTAGTCATTCTTTTACTTTTGGCTAGCAGCACACTTTATGTCGTCCAAGAAACGGAAAAGGCAGTTAAGTTACGCTTTGGTCGTTTGATTCAGACTGATATTCCACCAGGATTACATGTCAAAATACCCATTGCAGAAAAAGTCCGTAAATTTGATGCTCGTGTGTTAACCCTTGATGCCGAGCCTGCCAGCTTTTTTACCATTGAGAAAAAACGTCTGATAGTAGATGCATTCTCAAAGTGGAAAATTGTTGATGTTGATACCTACTATCGTTCGACAGGCGGAAATGAAGCTGTCGCCCAAGATCGTTTAGCGAGTCGTATCAATGACGGTTTGCGAAACCAGTTTGGTGAACGAACGTTGCATGAAGTTGTATCTGGTGAAAGAGACCAGTTAATGCTGCACATTACAGAAAGTCTGAATACGACTGTCAGAGATTCTTTAGGCGTTGAGGTGGTTGATGTTCGAGTTAAGGGTATTGATCTTCCTTCAGAAGTTAGTGAGCAGGTATACCGTCGAATGAAAGCTGAGCGTGAAAAGGAAGCTCGCGAGCTTCGTTCCAAAGGTGCTGAGCAGGCGGAGAAAATACGGGCAGATGCGGACCGCCAAAGAACTATCCTGTTAGCTAATGCTTACCGTGAAGCCGAGCAAACCCGGGGTGAAGGTGATGCGAAAGCAACGGCTACCTATGCTGATGCCTATAACAAAGATTCCGAGTTCTATTCTTTCATGCGTAGCCTGAATGCTTATAAAGAAGCATTCTCTAATAAGGGTGATGTCATGTTGGTTGACCCTGACAGTGATTTCTTCCGTTATTTAGGGAGCCAGAAAGGCGAGAAATAACACCTTTGTTTAATAAAGGATTACTTCTGAACAAGCACTATTTTGTTGTTATGTATTTAGAGTAAAACTATCGCACTTTTTAATGAGGGTATAGCGACATAAAAGTGCGGCAACAAAGCAGAGACAGTGGTAGAATTCCGTAACCGGGTCAACCCGGTTTTTTTATGACTGCAAAAGTGTGGATAAAGACGCCCCTATATTGGTTAATCATTAGTGGTTAGCAACAAGAGCAAGGTGTGATTAATGTCAGCAGACTCAGTTTGGCTAGACTTGGCCCGAGCTTTTTGCCTGATGCTAGTGTTAGAGGGCATCATGCCATTTTTAGCGCCAAGCCGTTGGCGAAAT
>JALQUJ010000096.1 GCA_023263825.1 Porticoccus sp. | reverse complement strand
CTGAAGTCGATTCATATTTAAACTGATAGCTACTATCTCTTAACTATGTCTTAACTATGTCTTAATTATCCCTTAACCGTATCTCAACTATGGACGACTCAATCATTGCTTGTCGCAATAAGCTTCTGATTACGTTTTACCAATGGAATAACAACAACCAAGGCCAAAATCCAGGCAACACACGCAAACATATAGGGCAACACGTAACTGCCACCAACAACTAAAGAACCTACAATGGCGATACCAGCGACGTTACCGAGAATCTGCATGGTACCGATTAACGGTGTGTATTTACCACCGCTATCCAGTTTTGCTGTTAGCCCCATACCGTAGGCAGCAGCAAAATTCCATGCACCCCCAACAAGACAAAAAGCAAAGATCAGACTAATTTGCTCTGGCCAAAGCTGAAAGACACCCATCACCAAAATAGTTGCAGCTACGCCTAAAGCAATCACCATGGGTTTAGTAAAACCCGAACGAGTATCCATTAACGCAGCAATCAACGAGCCCAGACCACTGGCCAAGATGAGAATAATCATCACACCACCGCCCTCTGTGGCAGCAAAATCAAGGCGGGAAGCAATAGGTTCAATGGAATTTCGTACTGAACTACCACCCACAAATACCAGTAACAAAATAAACAGTGCAACAAAAACAGCTATAGGATTCTGTTCCGTCATAGCACTTTTCAAGCTGGCTCGCTTTCCATTTCTAGGCATCATCGTACCCAGTAAAATGCTAACAACTGAGAGGCCTGCAACCACCATTAAAACTTCGTGAAATGTCGTTCCCCTAATAACGATGTTAGGTAATTGGTAACTGACCAAAGCAACCATCGCTGTTTGTGCCGTTAGTGCCAACCCATAATTACAGGTAGGGTTTTTAGCATCACCCAAGCAGGCAATGGCGACAGCATAACCAATGCCAGCAAAAAAACCTGCCAGTGCCTGACAAACCAGCAAGGTAGTAAAGCCCGAGAGAAAAACAGGCAGCAAAAAAGCCACTATGCTCATAAACCCACTGATAAATATCAGCCGCTGCCAATGAGCAATGCGAATAAAGAAAACTGAAAGAATGGCAGCTAATGCTGCGCCACCAAGAAAAAGCCCACCCAACAACCAAACTTGTGATTGCACCAGGCCAAGGTCTTTCACTGCCAACCCCAACATCAATGGCATGTTGATGAAATACATCATGGCGCAAACGCTAATTAATATTGCTGCTAAACGTACTTTTGCGCTATTTACATCAACACGTTTTTTTTCGAACAGAATTGAAGACATTTACTTACCCTAACTGACCAACCCTAATCCACTAGCCCTAAAGCTGTGTTGTTAAAGATTGATTATTAAAAATTAATAGTCACAGAACCACAAAAAATAGAACCATAAACAAAAAACGATGCGTACTTTGATGGCTGACCAGCCAAATGTCCAGATGGCTTATTAACCAGGCCGCGTTATAGGCTGATTTGGAGGAAAAAACTGTCATCGTTTTGTCATAAAAACACCATTTAGCTGACATATACGGAAATTATCGTTGCACCCATGACAAAACAAATGAAAAAAAGAGAACATGTTATGAACAACATCAATGAAACACTGATGAAACAGCAGGCTAAAAACTTCTATGTAGAAATCGATGCCTCAGGTGAGGAAATTTACCACTGGATAGATACTCGCGTGGATATGCTCTCAAGCAGCAAACTATGGAGTATTCTGAGCCTATATGAAGAATCAAATGCCAATTTGGATACAGCATTTACAGAGGCTATTACCAATGAACTCGTTAATCGCAATGATTTTGATAGTGGCCCTATTTTAAGAATTCAGTAATCTAATACTTACTACCCTATTCCCCCGTCTTCTACCCTCCTCTGACTATCCCCTATTCTACGGTCACGCTTCTTCCACAAACTCAAAGCGCTTAACCGTTTTGCCATGACGCTCAATGACTTCATCAAACATGGACAATGGACGGATCCAAAGGCTGTCGTCTTTCATGGCACGGTAAACCACATACTCTTCTTCCGTTTCACTGTGGCGGGCAATATCGAGCACCCTATAAAGATTGCCCTTAAAGTGCTTGTAAATTCCTTTGTTGATCATTAAACCTTAACCCTTTTTGATTTGACACTAACTACCGTTTTAAATGATAAAGTGAAGAAACCCTTAAAAAAATAAAGGTGGAACTATATGCATGCGGGACGCTACCTAGATGATTTTTCTATCGGAGAACGCTTTAAGGCCGATAGTTTCACCCTGGATGAACCAAAAATCCTTGAGTTTGCCCAAAAATATGACCCTCAAATCTTCCATACAGATATAGAAGCTGCAAAAGATGGCCCCTATGGAGGGCTAATTAGTAGTGGCTTTCAAACGCTAAATCTTTGCTTTTGCAAAATGGTGCAATCTGGAGTTTTTAACACTGTCAGTATGGGGGGCCCAGGAATTGATGAAATTAGATTTTTGTTGCCAGTACGGCCTGGTGACACAATTCAAACAGAAGCAGAAATACTATCAATAAAATCCTCAAACTCTAAACCCGACAGAGGCGTTATGCGGATACAGTATCGAGGTTTCAACCAGAATAGCGAAGAAGTCATCAGTTTTATCACTATTATGATAGGTAAACGTAATATCTAATCACCGCTCTACAGCATGTGTTTCCACAGAAATTATATCCACCAACTCCACCGACAGTTTATCTCCCGGATATATCGGCCCCACTCCAGCCGGGGTTCCTGTTAGTACAATATCGCCCGGCATAAGAGTGAAAAATCTTGATATATAAGCAATCAATGACAACACTGGGGTGATCATATGGCTGGTATTGGACGACTGCTTCACTTCACCATTAATAGTTAAGCGCAGCTCCAGATCTTGTAAATCATCCACTTGTGATCGGTCAACAAACGCTGATGCAGGACAGGCGCCATCAAACCCCTTGGCTTTATCCCAGGGGTGCCCTTTCTGTTTAAACTGGTTCTGTAGATCGCGTAAGGTAAGATCTAAAGCTACTCCCACACCAATAATGGCATCAGCCGCTTGTTGTTCAGTGCAGTCTGCCAGCTGCTCTCCAATCAAAATGGACATTTCCACTTCGTGGTGACAACTACCAAACTCTACTGGAATCGCTACAGGCTGCTCCAAGGGCACTAAAGCACTAGCTGGCTTAAGAAAAAGAACCGGCTCAGCGGCCTGCTGACTGTTCATTTCTGCCACATGGTCACTGTAGTTAAGACCAACGCATACCACTTTACCAACAGGAATTTGTTGTGAGCCTCCATCGGCAAAATGAATACTATGATCAAAATAGCGCACTACTAGACTCCTGGCTTTAGTTTAAGGGCTCTTAATTTAAGTTAAACACGCTAAGGGCTTTATTATTTAACTGAAAATGGGCTAAGGGGTTTTTATTTCGCTAAGGGCTTTTGCCATCATTTAACGCCAACCACCCCTTAACAATGCGGTAGATATACCAAAGGCCAACCACTGCCCAAATCAAAAACCCTACGAGAACAATCACCAATAACCAACCGAGAATGACGCCAACCAAGGCATACCAAAAAGTTTTAATTTGCCAGCGAAAGTGATCTTCAAGGTAAGTGCCCTTTACTTCATCTCGCTTAAGATAATTTAGTATCAGTCCTGCAATAGCCGTGAGCCCTACCGCCAAACTAATGGCCTGAAGGATATAAACCAGTTGGGTCAGATTTTTTAGCTTATCATCAACAGCGGCTTCTGCCGTTCCTACAACCTCGACTGACTGTTCTAATGGTTGAGGCGTATTATTATCGTCCTTGTTCGCGTCTTCAGTCATCATTTTTCCTATTATCTTTATTCAAGGAACTGTTACTACATTAAAGGGCATCAACCACTTTGCCTGGATTCATAATACCTTTTGGATCAAATACTTGTTTAATCTGGCGCATAAGCTGCAGTTCAGTTTCAGAACGAGTGTAGCCTAGGTAATCTTTTTTCAACAAGCCAACACCGTGTTCAGCGGAAACACTGCCATTAAATTCTTTGATTAAAGCAGCCACCTGTTTACTCACACCACCACAACGCTCCGTAAACTCTTCTACAGAAAGGTTGTCGGGCTTGAGGATATTTAAGTGGATATTGCCATCGCCAATATGGCCAAACCAAACGATTTCAAAATCTGGGTATTGCTCTGCCACTAATACATCGACCTTCTCAATAAAGGCAGGCATTTGAGACACACTCACACTGATATCATTTTTATAGGGTTTCCACTGGGAAATAGTTTCAGACATATCTTCACGCAATTTCCAAAGATTCTCTGCCTGAGACAAGCTTTGACTGATCGCACCGTCTTCCACCCAACCTTGCTCCATGCAGGTTTCAAACAACTCCATGGCACGCTCTAAATCGGCCTCTGACAGCTGCTCAAATTCTATCAATGCATAAAAGGGCGAGGCGGTCTCAAATGGTGCTGGCACTTCGCTGTGTGCAATCACCTTTTCCATACCGTTATGGGTAAAAAACTCAAAAGCGGTGAGGTCCATACCGTCATTAAAGGTTTTTAATACCCCCATAATACTGGGAAAATCCACCACCCCAAGTACCAAAACAGTGAGTTCCTGAGCCTTACGGGTCAAACGTATGGATGCTTCGGTAATAATGCCTAGCATACCTTCAGAGCCAATAAACAAATGACGGAAATCCAACCCGGTATTGTTTTTTACTAAGCCCTGATTCAATTCCAAAATATTGCCATTGCCATCGACAACCTTCAGCCCCATCACCCAGTCCCGCGTCATTCCATAGCGAATCACTTTAATACCGCCTGCATTGGTAGCAATATTTCCACCTACCTGGCTCGACCCGGCAGAGGCAAAGTCAACGGGATAGAACATCCCCTGCTCCTCGCCAAACTCTTGTAACTGTTGAGTCACCATGCCCGCCTCTACGGTGACAATACGGTCTACCTCATTGAAGGCCACCACCTTTTTCATTCGATCCATGGCAATAACGATTTCCCCATCCTTGGAAACTGCACCACCACTTAAACCTGTGCGCCCACCAGATGGCACCACAGCAAGGTTTTCAGCGTTAGCCAGCTGCACAATGGCCTGCACCTCTTCCGTGCTGCCAGGCAAAACCACGACACCAGGGGAAGCTTCCCAAACAGTGGTTCTATCCACACCATATTGCTGGAAAGACACTTCATCGGTCAGCACTCGCTGCTCACCAACAATGTCACACAATTTTTCCAAAATAGTCGGTGGAATATTCTTGGGCGAACCAGAAGCGGACATCTTAAACATCTCCAAAAAGGGCAGTTATCAAAGGGCGTGCATGTTATCATAGACGCCCTTTTTTGAGATAGATTAACTGTCTGCGAAGTTATTAACCCGACAACTAATGTTGTTGGGTTCATAATGCAGCACACGATTGTGCTGCCGATGGCTAAAAGCCGTCGCAAGTCCATGAAAATTCAGGGGTTTCACACAACACCGTCAGATTTTTCTGGACGATAATTAAATAGGTTACAACCTATTTAATTGCCAGGTTAATAGAAGTAGAGCAACCACTGAGGACAGCATGGGCAACCTTTCTTTAGACTCTTCATTGGGCTTTTCATTAGACAAGGCCAAGATCAAATTTTTACTGCTCGAAGGTGTTCACCCTTCCGCTGTAGCAACCCTGGAAGCTGCTGGATATACCAATGTGGAGTATCTGAAGTCAGCCCTACCTGAAGACGAGTTAATCGAAAAAATTAAGGATTTCCACTTCGTCGGTATCCGCTCTCGCTCCCAACTCAACCGCAAGGTATTTGAGGCTGGCAAGAAACTGATCGGCGTCGGTTGTTTTTGTATCGGCACCAACCAAGTTGATCTTCAAGCAGCCACAGAACACGGCGTCGTTGTCTTCAATGCACCTTATTCCAATACCCGCAGTGTTGCAGAATTAGTCATTGCTGAAACCATTATGCTGATGCGCGGGATCCCTGAAAAAAGTGCAGCAGCCCATCGCGGTACCTGGCTAAAGTCTGCCGCAGACTCCTATGAAGTTCGCGGTAAAACCCTGGGTATTGTTGGCTATGGCAATATTGGCAGCCAAATCAGCGTGATGGCTGAATCCATGGGTATGCGCGTTAAATTTTATGACGTCGTCACCAAGCTACCTTTGGGCAATGCAGAACAGGTGCCCAGTCTGAAAGCACTACTAGGCTGCTCTGATGTCGTTTCACTCCATGTACCCGACACCGATGCCACCCGATATATGATGGGTCCTGAAGAACTAGGCGCCATTAAAAAAGGCGGCATACTCATTAATGCGGCTCGTGGTCAAGTTGTCGATATTGATGCACTGAGTGCCTTACTGGAAAGCAAGCACCTGGCCGGTGCTGCCATTGATGTATTCCCAACAGAACCAAAATCAAACCAGGAAGAATTTGTTTCACCCCTGAGACTATTTGATAATGTGATTCTCACGCCACATATCGGTGGCTCAACTCAAGAAGCCCAAGAAAACATTGGCCTCGAAGTCGCTGAAAAAATGGCTCGCTACAGTGACAGCGGAACCACTATTAGTGCCGTTAACTTTCCACAAGTCTCACTGCCACCCCACACTGGCACCCACCGCTTGCTGCACGTGCACCATAATGTACCCGGTGTGATGACAGCCATTAACCAAGTATTCTCTGACAACAATATCAATATTTGTGGGCAACACCTGCAAACCACAGAAAAAGTGGGTTATGTTGTTTTGGATGTGGATGCTGAATACAGTGATTTGGCTCTAAAGGCACTGAAAGGTATTGAAGGAACTATGCGCTGCCGGGTGTTATTTTAAGAGCATCAACTAAAAACTATACAAGACTAATGGGTGCTTCTAAAAAAATGAATTTTTAGAATGATCTTTTTTCCTTAACCGAAAAAAATCTTCTTTATAGACCTAATCATATAACTCAACGGCATTGCTCTAGACATCTGATAATAACCATATGCTGCACATAGCAATCCTAGGACACCAAGCACTTTACCATTATCGAAGACAAACAGCGCAGTGCCTAAAAGGCAGATTATAAGAAAAATAAAATAATGTATAAGGCGTGAATTATCTTCCCACTCATCGAACTTATCATTATTAAACTTCATTTTTAAACATCACCCCGCATGTCGCACATAGCTGCCTAGTGAATAATTTAACTCCTAACAAACCACAACAACCAATGCCTAATATATACTCTGTCAGGTGATCATATGGCGTGATCAGTTGGGCGCCAATTCTCTTACCTTTCTTGGCATGGTTAGATTTTCTTATTCGAAAATAGATAACCTAATTAATTTTTTTAAATATTTTCTCTCTTAACCAAACCGTTTCATTCACCATTTGATGCTGAGCGCCATGAATAATTTCAATATCTATATTCTTAAATTTTTTTCTCAAAGCCTCTAAATTATATTTCCAATCCACTGTGTTATCGCAGTCGCCTTGTATTACTTTTAATGGGTAATCATTTGACGGTAATGCTGCAAACTCCTCTGTCCACCGCTTCATCGACGCTACCCACTCAATAGAGATATAGAAGGCTTGTAACGGGTCATTATTTGCCAAGAATTGATTGAATGCTTCATCAGCAGTATTTGGATATAACTTTCTTTTTATTTTATTTAAAAAGCGATGTAATAATTTATAAGTGAAGAGGCTTTTCTTCCAACTTCTCGGGTGAATCAACGGAGCAAATACGGTCACACCCTCAAGGTCATTTTTATAATGATAAGGTTTAGCCGCCATAATATATTTAACTAGAATCGCACTACCTGTGCTTTGACCAGCAGCTTTCCAAGGCTTTGGAAAATTACTTTCACAGTGGTGAAGAAGGCCTGAAAACACATCGACATAATGATCAAAACTCTTTATTGTCACCCGTTCACCACTGGATAAACCATGGCCAGGCAAATCAAATGCCACTACCGCGTAACCAAGCTTTAAAAGGTGACGTATTAAATGTCCATAGAGGCCAATATGATCAAAGTAACCGTGAACAACAAAGTATGTACCTATGGGATTTTGGGGCACCCAATAGTGGGTAGCGATTTGAAAACCTTTGGATTCAAACTTCCCAAGACAATGGTGAACATCCTCTTCTGTGCCAAAAAGCAAACCATAATGTTCTAGGTAACGTGCCTCATCAGCCGTTTTCTCCACACGGTCCCGCGCTAGATCGAAGTTTAACACTTGCAACCTATCACTCACATCTTTTAACTGTGCTGAGGTAATCGCCATTAATTTTTGTTCCGCGTTTTAGCTAGATCTGTTTCTCTAGCCTTGATTATCAAGGCCCCGATCTAAATAAGCTATCTGACGTATATTTTTACGTTGCCTATAATCGCAGAGCATATTTTAATAACAAGTATTTTAGCCATAAATCTCTCTATACAAACCACTACGGACAGTAAGGATAGACTGACTATAATCAGTATACCGAGTACAAATATGAAAAAGTCTGATAAAAAAATAGAAAATGCCATAAGGCTGGCATTAACCAATGTATGTGAAGAAGCACTTGAAACTGTTGAAGGGTTTCAATGGATCACCCATACCGTCAACTATAAACACTTCCCCAGATCTCTATCTATTTTATGTATGTTCGATAACCCTGAAAGCCTAATAGCTGCTAAGGCATCGGAAAAAGACAACCACTTAAAGCGCTGGATTGAAAAAGAACTCGCCAAACAAAATATTATTATTCGAAATATAAACTCTGTAGTGAGCTTTGATACTGAAGTTCGTATACATTAATACTATACAGTGAACCTTTGGGCAGAAAAGAGTCTTAAAATTGTTACCCATTAAAAATACGATAGGCTATGTCGTGAAAAATACTCTATTAATTTCACTTAGTTTAACAAGCCTACTATTCATACAGGCTTGTTCAAACACAACACCAATAACGAGGATTGGCAAGCCATCCCAGACTACAAATTTTACTCCCCTTGCTGCTATCACACTTAATAAATCCTATTTTAAAAATAAACTTATTATTGAAAAAGATAATAAAAAAGGCACTGTAAAAATTTCGACCGCAAATGGTTTTAATAAAAAATCAAGAAACAAAAATAATGTATGGGCAAACAACTATATAACGGCATTAATTGATAAAAAAACCGGGCACACAACCTATCAAATTAACAGCCTGATTGAATATAAAGACCATGATAAGCATTCGTACAAAGAAGTGAGCTACAGCTCCGGGGTAGAATCTAAAACAAAACAGGCCTCTATTTTAAAACATGACATCTCCTGCCTTGGAAGTGCCTATAGCGGCTGCATACATACCGAGCATGTAGCCTTTAGTATTGATTCAACATCAATAGAAAACATTGCTGCGAGTTATTCCGAAGGGGCACAAAATAAATGGGGCTGTAAATTATCGCCAAAAAAAGGCCGAGATTACTTTGCTTCGTTATTCGTTGCGGAAATTGCTGCACTTGTTGAAGCTGTAACTGAAAATAAGTGATTCCATAAAACCTACTATTTACTGCTTTAACCAAAAAGGGCGACTAAAATTAGTCGCCCTTTTTATATCGAACAGAAAAATCAGCCTAACTCGCCACTTAAATAATTTTTATACATTTTTTCCTGACTGATTGGCTTAATTTTTGGTGCATTGCCTGCTGTACCGAACGCTTCATATCGTGCAATACAAATATCGGTCATAGCAGTGACTGTTTCCTTCAGATATTTACGCGGATCGAATTCTGCTTTGTTGTTCCCCAAGAAACGACGTATCGCACCCGTTGATGCCAAGCGTAAATCGGTATCGATATTTACTTTGCGTACACCGTGCTTAATGCCTTCTACAATTTCTTCTACTGGCACACCGTAGGTTTCTGGAATTTCACCACCGTATTCATTGATAACGGCTAACCAATCCTGAGGCACAGAAGAAGAACCGTGCATAACCAAGTGTGTGTTAGGAATTCTGCTATTGATGGCTTTGATACGTTCAATGGCAAGAATATCCCCCGTAGGAGGGCGGGAGAATTTGTAAGCGCCGTGTGATGTGCCAATGGCAATGGCCAGTGCATCAACGCCTGTTTTAGCCACAAAGTCTGCTGCTTCTTCCGGGTCTGTCAGCATTTGATCGTGGGATAGTGTACCTTCAGCACCCACACCATCTTCTTCACCCGCCTGACCAGTTTCCAATGAACCAAGGCAGCCCAATTCACCCTCTACAGAAACACCACAGGCATGTGCTATTTCAACCACGCGGCGTGTGACTTCAACGTTGTATTCGTAAGATGCCGGGGTTTTTCCGTCTTCTTCCAGTGATCCGTCCATCATCACCGAGCTAAAGCCCAATTGAATTGAGCGCTGGCAAATATCAGGGCTGGTGCCGTGATCCTGATGCATACAGACAGGAATGTTGGGGAACTCTTCTATTGCAGCCAAGATTAAATGACGGAGAAACGGTGCT
>JALQUJ010000061.1 GCA_023263825.1 Porticoccus sp. | reverse complement strand
ATACGGAAAGTGTTGGCCCTGTTGCCAAAACAGCGTCAGAACTTATTGTTCTCGGCTACCTTCTCCAATGATATTAAGAAGCTGGCCGATGGCTTGCTGAATTCACCTACATTGATTGAAGTGGCACAACGCAATACCACTTCAGAGCGTGTTGCTCAGGTGGTTCATTACGTAGATAAAAAACGCAAACGTGAATTGTTGTCTTTCTTGATTGGCTCCGGTAACTGGAAACAAGTGCTGGTTTTTACCCGGACCAAGCACAGTGCTAACCGTTTAGCCCAACAATTGGAGCAAGATGGTCTCACAGCAGCAGCTATTCACGGCAATAAAAGCCAAGGGGCTAGAACTCGGGCGCTAGCAGATTTTAAACGTGGCGCGGTGTGGGTGTTGGTTGCTACAGATATTGCAGCTCGTGGCCTGGATATTGATCAATTACCCCATGTCGTAAATTTTGAACTTCCTAATGTACCAGAAGATTATGTGCACCGAATTGGTCGTACTGGTCGTGCCGGCAATGAGGGAGAGGCCATGTCATTGGTTTGTGTAGATGAACACAAACTACTTCGTGATATTGAGCGTTTGTTGAAATCTGAAATACCTAAAGTCGCCATTGACGGTTTTGAACCAGATCCCACAATTAAGGCTGAGCCTATCCAGAATGGAAGGCAGAACCGTGGTGGCAGATCCAAAGCTGCTGGTAATAGAGGTGGCAGGAGTAACGGTGGCAATAAGAGTTCAGCTCAGAAAAATACCAGCCAGAAAAATGTTTGGGGATGAAAAAGTACCAGTGGAAATGGCAATTCTAGTGATGGTAACAGGCGCTCAAGTGCTTCTAGGTCAGCCCGGAGTGCATAAGCTGGCATTTTAATAAGGCTATTTGTTTATCGTTAATAAATAGTCTTTATTCTAATGGTCAGGTAAAAAGAGACAGGCAACAAAAAAGAGTAAGACTAAGTCTTACCCTTTTCTCGTTTCTAACCTTAATAAAGGTTTAGAGTACGGTGATGTTATCAGCCTGAGGACCTTTTTGTCCTTGGGTGATAGTGAACTCAACTTTTTGGCCTTCAACCAAGGTTTTGAAACCTGTAGCAGCGATTGCGCTGAAGTGAGCAAAAACGTCTGGACCAGACTCTTGCTCAATAAAACCAAAACCTTTTGCTTCGTTGAACCACTTAACAGTACCAGTAGTAGTAGACATAGTTATATCCTTTAATTCAATAGTAATTGTCACCTTAAAAATTTAAGGCAGTTTTGCTGAAATGTGTTGCTATTACTTATGAAGAACCGGACGAGCTACTAAAGGCGAGACATCGAAATGGTGTGCATAAATATAAGACGTACTTTCAAGCTGAACTGAGTATATACCAGTTTTGTTAAGAGTCAACGTATATCCAAGCCACGACCTAACATGGTTAGATCATGGCTTTTTAGGTGTAAAACCTTAGCCTTCTGGATATAAGACTAATAGAACACAGCCAGAGTCTGATTTAGGAATATGGGATGTGTCTTTTGGGAAATGAATAAATGAGCCCTCCTCATGATTTTCTTTGCCATCATAAAAAACACCCGAGATGACATAAATTTGTTCAGGGCCTGATTCATGAACATCTAGCCCAGGGAAAACAGAGCCTGGGAGAAATTCGTAGACAATGGCTCTTTTTCCATTTTCACCTTCCCACATCACCCTTTCCGTAATATTTGGGGCGCATTCATGTGGCGTTATACCTTTCCAGTTTGATGATAAAACACCATCAAAATTCATTTCCTCAGACATTTGTACACTCCTTCATTTAGCAGAGACTGTTTTAATTGTTATAGAGTACACAATATAACACATGTAACTATCACTCTACCTATAGATGTATTGTAATTCTAAATCTTTAGCCTTAAGCGTTCGGGTAGTCTATAGCTTTTCGTGCTGCCATCGATGGGCGAGACAAAGGAAAGATAACAAGATGTCAGGCAAAGGTCAGATGACGTTTTATCTCCCTGCCCATAAAGCCGATCACCAACAACAGGAAACCCAGCTTCAGTTAAATGCCGCCGAATCTGATGCTTTCGGCCTGTTTCTATGGTGACTTCAACGAGTGATTGATTGGTTTTAGTATTATAAGAAATGGCTTTTACGAAACTTAAGGCAGGCTTCGTCTCAATTTTAGCATCTAGCTTGAGGTCATCAGAAAGCTGACCTTCAACAATGGCCTGATACTTTTTTTCAATCTCTCGTTGCTGGAACAAGTTAGCAAAATAAGCCGCAACTTTTTTTTGGTGGGCAATAATGATTAAATCTGTGGCAGCACGGTCTAATCGGTGAACAATAAAAGCAGGTCGCTGTGGTTCCAAATGCTTTTCTGACCAACGATTAATGGTGCAATGATCTCCCCACTTGGAGCCTTGGCACAGCATGCCATAAGGCTTAGCCCAAATACTGTACACGTCTTCATCAGCTACCAGAATTGCGGCCTGTGGTTCTACTTCCAAGATACTCGAATCAAAATAAAGGTGTAACGCATCCCCAGGTTTTAAAGGTTTATCTGCACGCCGAATACGTTGGGTGCTTTTATTGCGAGTTAACCAAACTGCACCTTTGGTCATTGCCTGCTTTATGGCCTGACGAGCTAGCTCAGTAGATTCCTCAAGGGCATCCACAGCTGTTTTATCTGAACGGTTTATTTCAAGGTGCTGTTCAAATTTCATTTGAAGGAAGGGAGTGGTTAGCCTTTTATTGGGAACTAATAAAAGGGTCGGCGTACACGTAACCGACCCTGTGTTTCTTTCTTAATGTATTGCTCAAGGGGCAAGGAAAGCAAATATTGCTAAACAGGTAACCAGTCACACTCTGCGGCACTCTTTTGCTACACATTTATTGCAGTCTGGGGCAGATATTAGAACAGTTCAGCAGCAGTTAGGGCATGCTGATGTAAAAACGACAGAAATCTATACCCACGTACTTAAGCAAGGAGCCCATGGGGTTCGCAGCCCATTTAGTAATTTATAAAGTGGGATATGATTGGTTTCCTCAACAGGATTGTTTTTAGATTGCGCCATGCTTTTTCAGCGCATCCACATATTCACCACCATGTCGATGTTCACTGATAATGGCTAGCAGGGTATTACCATGAGGGTTTTTCGCATTGATGTCGTGGCCTGCTTCTGTAAAAAAACTGAGAAAGGTCTCGAAGTTTTCTACTTTCATACCACGATAGGCTTTTTCCAAAAGATGAAAGTCAGGGTTGTCGCCTTCCGGTGCTTCAAAATCTAGAAAGGTTTTAATGCGTTCATCGTCGAACACTTCGCCGAGTACTTTTTGTTTATCTTTTTTTAGTGTCATAACGTTTTAATCAATAATTTTTCAAAATTTTAGAGTAAATAATTAAATTAGCTCATTGAGTTTCTTTAATAGAATTTCGTTGACCTGCTGTGGGTTTGCTTGGCCTTTGGAGGCCTTCATAATCTGGCCGACAAAATAGCCCAGCATTTTGGGCCGTTTGCTTTCATCAGCATTGCGGTAGTTATCTATCTGTTTATCACTGTTAGCGATGACTTCATCTACCATGGCTTCGATAGCACCGCTGTCAGAAACCTGTTTCAAGCCCTTGGCTTCAATAATCTCGTCGGCAGCACCTTCGCCATTCCACATGGCTTCAAACACTTGTTTGGCCATTTTGCTGGAAATAGTGCCGTCTACTAGCCTGGTAATCATACCTGCCAATTGTTCGGCGTTTACCGGGCTGTGTTTTATGGATTGGTCTTCCGCATTTAATCGGGCAGAAAGTTCGCCCATGATCCAGTTGGCGGTGAGTTTTGTATCACCACTAACTTTGGTGGCGGTCTCAAAGTATTGGGCCATATTGGCATCGCCACTGAGGATATTGGCATCGTAACTGGAGAGACCGTATTGCTCCATAAAACGATCATGGCGGGCATCGGGCAGTTCCGGCAGGTTTTGTCTGATACTCTCGATATAGTCGTCATCAAGTACTACAGGTAGTAAGTCGGGGCAGGGGAAG
This sequence comes from Porticoccus sp., assembly GCA_023263825.1. Classification (GTDB taxonomy): domain Bacteria; phylum Pseudomonadota; class Gammaproteobacteria; order Pseudomonadales; family Porticoccaceae; genus Porticoccus. Next base: position 7,399 of record JALQUJ010000061.1, on the reverse strand, counting down.
TAGCGGTAATCGTTGGCTTCTTCCTTGCTGCGCATGGAGCGGGCCTGTTTGGTTTCGCCGTTGTAGAGGCGAGTTTCCTGGATGACTTTGCCGCCATCTTCGATCAGGTCAATCTGTCGTTCGACTTCCAAGGCAATACAGTCCTCCATAAAGCGGAAAGAGTTGAGGTTTTTGGTCTCGGTGCGAGTGCCGAATGCTTCACCGGGACGTCTGACTGAGATATTTACATCAAAACGCATAGAGCCCTGGGACATTTCGCCGTCACAGATACCCAAAGAAGTCACTATACTGTGGAGTTTTTTGGCAAAGGCAACAGCTTCTTCGGCATTTCGTATATCCGGTTCGGAGACGATTTCCACCAGGGGTGTACCGGCGCGGTTCAGATCGATTCCAGACATACCGTGAAAGTCCTCATGAAGGGACTTACCTGCATCTTCTTCCAAATGTGCATGGTGAATACGGATGGACTTTTTGGTGCCATTGGCCAGTTCGATGTCCACATGGCCTGCTCCCACAATGGGTCTTTCCAGTTGGGTGGTTTGATAGGCTTTGGGGAGATCGGGGTAGAAGTAGTTCTTCCGCTCAAATACCGAGGTTTTTGCAATCTCAGCATCGATGGCCAAGCCAAACATAATGGCGTAGCGATAGGCTTGCTCGTTTGGAACGGGTAGAGTGCCGGGCATCGCCAGGTCCAATCCCGAGGCCTGGGTGTTGGGTTCAGCACCAAAGGCGGTGCTGGAGCCGGAAAAGATTTTGGATTTGGTGGCCAGTTGTGCGTGGACTTCCAGGCCGATAACAGTTTCCCATTCCATTATTCTGCTCCCTCCGTGTCTTTTGCTTCAGAGGCTATTCCCGCTGGAGTTTGTTGGTGCCAGTGAGTCGCTTGCTGGAATTGGTGGGCCACATTCAGCATGCGGGATTCATCGAAATAGTTGCCGATGATTTGCAGGCCAACGGGTTTGTCATCCACCAAACCACAGGGAACGGACATGCCGGGAAGCCCGGCCAAATTAGTGGCAATGGTGTAAATATCTTCCAGGTACATGGCCACTGGGTCATCACCTTTTGCACCAAATTCAAAGGCGGGTGAGGGGGAGGTTGGCCCCATAATCACATCCACTTGCTCGAAGGCATCCACAAAGTCCTGTTTGATCAGGCGGCGAACCTGCTGGGCTTTGCGATAGTAGGCATCGTAGTAACCGGCAGAGAGACAGTAGGCGCCCACTAAAATCCGACGTTTGACTTCGTCGCCAAACCCTTCGGCGCGGGTACGCATGTACATATCGCGCAAATCTTTTGGGTCATCACAGCGGTGGCCGTAACGCACACCATCAAACCGTGACAGATTGGCTGAGGCTTCTGCGGGGGCGATCACGTAGTAGGCGGGTACTGCCAGCTTGGTATGTGGCAGGCTGATACTGATTAGTGTGACACCTTGTTTTTCCAGTTCTGCCAAAGCATCACGAACCGCTTGTTCGGTACCAGGGTTTAGGCCTTCTTTAAAGTACTCTTTGGGGATACCGACTTTCAGGCCTGCCAAAGGTTGGTTCAGGTTGGCGGTGTAGTTGGGCACTTCACGGTCAATGGAGGTGGAGTCTTTGGGGTCAAAGCTCGCCATCACATTGAGCATCAATGCACAGTCTTCTGCAGTTCGGGCCATAGGGCCGCCCTGATCAAGGCTGGAAGCAAAGGCAATCATGCCCCAACGGGAGACCCGACCATAGGTAGGTTTCAAACCGGTGATGCCGCAAAGAGCTGCTGGCTGGCGAATGGATCCGCCGGTATCGGTAGCAGTGGCTCCGGGTGTCAAATGTGCGGCAACGGCAGCCGCGGAACCGCCAGAAGAACCGCCGGGAACAGTGTTGGTATCCCAGGGATTTTTTACCGGGCCGTAAAAACTGGTTTCGTTGGAAGAGCCCATGGCGAACTGGTCCATATTGGTTTTGCCCAGTACCACAGCGCCCGCATTGGCAAAGTTTTCCACCACGGTGGCATCGTAGGGTGGTACAAAATTGTCGAGCATTTTGGAGCCACAACTGGTGCGAACACCATTGGTGCAGAAAATGTCCTTATGGGCGATGGGTACTCCGCAGAGTGCTGGCACATCGCCTTCGGCGCGACGTTTGTCGGCGGCTTCTGCCTGAGCCAGTGCAGAAGCTTCGTTAACGGTGATATAGCTGTTGTAGGTGCCGTCCAGTTGTTTAATGCGATCGAGAAAATGCTGGGTAATCTCGACACTGGTAAATTCACCGGCATTCAGGCCAGCGAGAATCTCAGCTATTGTTTTGTCGTGTAAGGCTTTTTGATTAGTGATCGAGTTGTTCATAATCTGTGGCATTTCCTCAATCGATCACTTTGGGGACTAAATACAGTCCCGCTTCAGTGGCTGGTGCAATGGCCTGGAATTCTTCCCGATGATTGGTCTCGGTCACTTCATCGGCTCGCAATCGTTGGACTGCATCCGTTGGATGAGCCATAGGCTCTACGCCTTCGGTGTCGGCGGCTTGTAGTTGGTCTACGAGGGCCAGTACATCGGCAATACTTTGAGTAGTTTCGGCGATGGTTGCTTCGTTGAGCTCAATACGTGCTAGTTCTGCAAGCTTTTCAATGTCTGCGCGTTCGATAGTCATGGTATAGTTTCTGCACTTTGAACAGCCTGTATTTTTGACCGTTTTTCAGGATCGTGCCAGGCGGTTTTTGGGTCAGGAAAAATGAGGGGCGTAAGGTACCACATTCGCCTTTACAGGTGTACTCTCTGGATGGCCTTATCGTGTGTTCTTGGTTGGGGCGTTCCGGGACTTCTGTGTAGGCGCTGGTCATGGTGTGATAGCACTGCTGTTTGTATTGGAATTTTCTCTCATGTCAAATACTTAAAACTTGCTCTGAATCCACGCGATTGGTAGAGTTGCGGGTTTTCAGGGCTATCGGCGTTTGGGGTATTTCCCAGAGGCAGCCAATAAGGGAAAAGTTAGATGTTAAAAAGACTACGTGGTGTTTTTTCGAATGATCTTTCCATTGATTTAGGCACTGCGAATACGCTGATTTATGTCCGCGAGAAGGGCATCGTCCTGAATGAGCCATCGGTTGTTGCTATCCGTCATCACCACGGCCAGAAAATTGTTGATGCGGTGGGTGTCGAAGCCAAGTGCATGTTAGGGCGTACGCCAGGTAATATTACTGCTATCCGTCCCTTGAAAGATGGTGTGATTGCCGACTTTCAGGTGACTGAAAAAATGCTCCAGCATTTTATAAAGAAAGTACATTCCCATAGTTTGATTCCTCCTAGCCCGCGTGTGCTCATTTGTGTTCCCTGCTTGGCGACAGAGGTTGAGAAAAGAGCGATTCGTGAATCCGCCTTCAGTGCCGGTGCTCGCGAGGTCTTTCTGATTGAAGAACCCATGGCCGCTGCTGTAGGCGCAGGTATGCCTGTAGATGAAGCCTGTGGCTCTATGGTTGTTGATATTGGTGGTGGTACCACTGAGATTGCCATTTTGTCATTAAATGGTGTTGTCTTTTCTGATTCTGTGAGAATCGGTGGCGACCGGTTCGATGAAGCTATTAGCAATTATGTTCGCCGTAAATATGGCAGTGTGATTGGTGAAACAACATCTGAGCGTATCAAAATGGAAATTGGGAGTGCGTATCCTGCTAACGAGATCCGTGAAATTGATGTGCGCGGCCGTAATTTGGCGGAAGGTGTACCCAAAAGTTTTACCCTGAACAGTGATGAAATTCTGGAAGCATTACAGGAGCCTTTAGCTGCTATTGTTCAGTCGGTGAAGCGGGTGCTTGAACAGTCTCCCCCTGAATTGGCATCAGATATTGCAGAAACCGGTGTTGTCTTAACGGGTGGTGGTGCGTTATTACCCGACTTGGATCGCCTGTTGACCCACGAAACGGGGTTACCTGTTATTGTCGCTGAAGATCCATTGACCTGTGTTGCTCGCGGGGGTGGTAAGGCATTAGAAAACATGGATAAGCGTTATATGGATGTTATGTCTTCCTAATTTTCCAGCTGGCTTGTTGTAACCAGCCCATGGATGGCTTTTGGTTGTGAATATTAGTTTTTTGAGTGTTACTATTTTTTTGTGATTAAGTCTTTCGTGATTGAGCGTTCACGATTAAACAAATCACACTTTATTAAATGTTTTACTCTTAATGAGGTGGCAATATAAAGAACCTTTTTGCTAAAGGCCCCTCATCTGCGCGACGTATGTTGCTGTTAGCTTTTGTCGCCCTGCTTTTATTACTCATTGATACCTACACTCGATGGTTACAACCAGTTCGCCCCTGGTTGGCAGGATTAACTACACCAATTTATTGGGTTTCCAGCTTGCCAAGGCGCATAGGGGAGATTGGTGATGAAACGGTAATGAGCCGTGCTGATTTAGAAGCAGAGATTAGTCGGCAAAAAACACAGTTATTTATTCTCAAGGGCCGAATGCAACGAATGGCGAAACTAGCCGCTGAGAATGTACGGTTACGAAATCTATTGAATGCGACTGAGTTGTTGCAAGATAGGGTGTTGGTTTCAGAGTTGATCGGTGTTTCCCCGGATCCGTCCCGTCATACCGTTATCGTTAACCGCGGTGAAGATCACGATGTCTTTGTTGGGCAGGCAGTATTGGATGCCGATGGTTTGATGGGGCAAGTGGTTGAGGTTTATCACAGTAGCAGCAAGGTATTATTAATCAGTGACTCTTCCCATGCATTGCCTGTCCAGGTATTGCGAAATGGTGTTCGTTCCATCGCTGAAGGCACGGGAGATCAAAAGCGTTTAACCCTACGTTTTGTCACACCGTCAACGGATATAAAGGTGGGTGATCAATTAGTCAGTTCGGGGTTAGGTGGGCGATATCCCCTCGGTTACCCTGTGGGTACGGTAACGTCCGTTGATATGGTGAGTGGTAATCCTTATTTAAAAGTGGAGTTGGAGCCCTCTGCTCGTATTGATCGTAGTCGCTATCTGTTATTGGTCTTTTCTGCTGTAGAACAGCTTGGAACAGGTGCTGATGCCGGAAAGTAGCCTGCTTACCTACCTTTGGAGTACCGGGACCGTTGTTATAGGTTTGCTGCTTCAGCTTGTTCCGCTTTCTTCAACGGCGGTTCTCTGGCGACCACAGTTTGTTTTATTGATTGTTTTCTACTGGTTATTCCGCAGCCCATTTTTGCATGGCGTTATGTTTGCCTGGCTGATGGGTTTATTACTTGATATTTTTATCGGTGAGTTATTGGGTCGTCATGCCATTGTCTTTGCGTTGTGCGCCTATTTGATTCGACTGATTCAGCAACGATTACACCATTTTGGTGTATTTCATCAGGCCATGTTAGTGCTGTTTATGGTCTTGGTCAGCCAATTGTTGCTTCATAGTATTACTCTGATTTTTCGTGCTGGTTGGGAAGGAAGTCTGTCGATTGCTCCTGCGATAACCTCTGCTATTATTTGGCCGCTTCTGGTTTTTTTTGCGAATCGATTATTGAAAACCCAAGGGCTGGGGCAATCCATTTCTTCAGGTTCATAATTTCATGCCGTATTCAACATGAAGTGCCCACACCCGGATTTTATTCTGGCTTCGGATTCGCCGCGCCGTAGTGACTTACTGCAACAAATAGGCTGTCGATTTCAGGTGTCACCAGTAGGTATTGATGAAACTGTTTTGGTGGGTGAGAGCCCTGCCAATTATGTAGAACGTATGGCCCTACAAAAGGCGGAGGCTGGTTGGAACGCGAATCAAGCAAAGGGCTTGCCCGTGTTGGGAGCCGATACTTCTGTCGTGCTGGATTCTAAAGGCCCTGGTGGGGAGGATGTCTCAGAAATTTTGGGCAAACCGTTAGATCAAACCCATGCAATCTCGATGCTTATGCGGTTGTCTGGAACAGCCCATCGAGTGCTTTCTGGTGTAGCAATTGTGAAAGGGCATGAACAGCAAACAATATTGTCCGAGTCTTTGGTGACATTCCGTAGTTTAACGGAGGAAGAGTGTGTTCGTTATTGGTTAACGGGTGAACCCAAGGATAAAGCGGGGGCTTATGCTATCCAGGGGATGGCTGCTGTATTTGTGGAACACTTAAGTGGCAGCTATTCTGGAGTAGTAGGGTTGCCTTTAATTGAGACCTGTAAATTGTTAGATGACTTTGGCGTACCTTGGTGGACAGGCTCTGATGTGGTTGGTGAAGGGGTGGACAGGAATTAAAAAATGAGTTCAGAAATTCTGATTAATATCACCCCGATGGAAACTCGTGTGGCACTTGTTGAGAATGGCGTGTTGCAGGAAGTCAGTGTCGAGCGAGAGAAAAATCGTGGAATTGTCGGCAATATTTATAAGGGTAAAGTGGTTCGTGTTTTACCGGGTATGCAGGCGGCTTTTGTCGATATTGGATTGGAAAAGGCCGGCTTTCTTCATGTGGACGATCTTCGTGAAATGGAAGATGGCACTGAAGCAGGTTTGGATGTCAGGCAATATCTGCGAGATGGGCAATCTATTGTTGTTCAGGTTATTAAGGATCCTATTAGTACTAAGGGAGCTCGGCTTTCTACCAAGCTTTCAGTCTCTTCCCGTTATTTGGTTTATATGCCATATGAGGAACACATCGGTATTTCACAGCGTATCGAGGATGAGTCCGAGCGTTTGCGTTTACGTGAACAATTAGACCAGGCTATTGAAAATGTTGGAAGGATCGAAGGCGTTGATAGCATAGACAGTAGTGAAGTTGGGGGTGGCTATATACTTCGTACTGCAGCTGAGGGTGTCGATTCAGAGGAATTGACCAGGGAAGTTGGATTTCTCCAGCAGCTTTGGAGGCATGTGTCTGAAACCGCGAAAATGGTAGAAGCACCGGCATTAGTCTACAAAGACCTTCCCGTATTTTTGAGGGTTTTGCGTGATATGGCAAACCCACAAATTGAAAAGGTGAAGATAGACTCGCAAAAAAATTATCAAAAGCTCTGTGATTTTTCCCGGCGCTTTAATCCAGAAATGTTATCAATACTTGAATACTATTGTTCGGACCGGCCACTTTTTTATCTACATGGTGTGGAAGATGAAATTACCAGGGCTTTGGAAAAAACAGTGCCTCTAAAATCTGGTGGTTCTTTAGTGATTGAGCAAACGGAAGCCATGACGACGGTGGATGTCAATACGGGAGCTTTTGTAGGTCGCCGCAATTTGGAGGAAACAACCTATAAAACCAACCTGGAAGCAGCATCTACTATTGCTCGTCAGTTAAGGCTTCGTAATTTGGGCGGCATCATCATTATCGATTTTATTGATATGAAAGATCCAGAACATCGCCGTCAGGTTATGCGGGCATTAGAAAAAGCGTTATCACGCGATCGTGCAAAAACGACTATCGCCAGTGTATCTGCATTGGGTTTGGTGGAAATGACCCGTAAGAGAAG
>JALQUJ010000223.1 GCA_023263825.1 Porticoccus sp. | reverse complement strand
AAGTGCAACGTTAATTTTCGAAGTAGAGTTGCTTAAGGTTCTAGGTTCTAACTAATAGATTCTCAATAAAAAGGCCCTATATGGGCCTTTTTTATTGGCTATATTTCTTAATAGCTGGTTGTGTTAATCACTACTTAAAATCTTTTCACGATGATTAGTGTGTAGTACCTCAATCATCTTATCTTCGGCACCGAGCCGTTAGTCAAAGATTCTCCCAGGCCGGATAAATCGTTAGCCAATGTTTTTAGATCGTCGGTTTCCAAGTATTTATCATTAAAATCCAGAATAACTTCGGTTGTTACATCAATGGTTTGAAATAGATTGTCGGCGAGTTCCAGTCCATTGCTATCTTTAAGTTCTTGGCTCTCTTTGACCAATTGGTCATAAATTTCAAAATGTCCAGCAGAGGTGTAGTCAACGAGAATTTCACAAAAGTTTTTAAGTTTTTCCCGGTGGGCAGAGTTTTCGCTGTTGAAATCGTTTATTTCACCAAGGGCACAAAGGCACACCAGCATTTCTTGGCGTTCTTGTAACCAATTATCTATTAGGGTGCTAACACCGCCCCAGCGTTCTTGTGCAGATTTACAATTCTCAAGCATACATGGCAGCTTTTTCTATGAATTTCTCCAGGGATATGCAAACAGACCCAGTGTGACAAGGCTTTTCATTGTGTGGTTATCTGAATGTATAAATGATGATCCATGGCAGAATTATGGCAGTGATAGCTCCAGTTAGCCCCAGCCCTAGGCTGGAAAATGCACCGCATTTTCCACTGATCTCAAAAGCACGGGCCGTCCCTACACCATGGGCACAAATACCGAGTACAAAGCCTTTGATTCGGTCATCTGAAATACCTAACCAGCGAAATAGCAAGGGCCCAAATATTGCCCCTATGACACCAGTAAAGACGACGATCCCTGCGGTTAGCGCCGGTTCACCATTGATCTTTTCAGCAATACCAAGGGCAACAGGTGTTGTAACTGATTTTGGTGCAAGAGAGATAAGGGTTTCAGGTGTCGCTCCTAAAACCCAGGCGATAGAAAGTGCGGAGATAACAGCAAAACTAGCACCAAAAACCAGTGTGAGCAGCAAAGGCTTGGTTAAATTGCGGATATGATGAAATTGTTGGTGCAGCGGAATGGCGAGAGCAACCGTTGCTGTACCCAATAAAAAGAACAGTGGTTGGTTTGCTTTGCGGTAATCACTGTAATCAATATTTATGAGCAATAAAACCGCGCTGACTAAAATGGGTGCAGTGACCAACGGGTGAAAAAGTGAAGATATGATCGGCCTGGATTTACTGATTCTGTAGAGCCAAAAAGCTAGGCTGAACGCGAAAAAAGTAAGCATTAAAAGCAAAACTGGCGTGATGATTTCTACCATTACTGCTCTGCCTTTGGCTTAAACCGTTTTGATTTTGCCATTAAATATTTCATTAAAAAGGCGGTGATAATCATTGTGACTAGCGTGGAGATAACAATAACACCTGTAACTGCAACCCATTGTTTATTTGGTATTTTTATCAAAAAGAAAAAACCTACACAGGCTGGTACAAACAAAAGGGATAACCAGCGAATCATAAAGTGTGCGGCGTCACCGAGGCCAATGGATAATTCACTACGACTAAGCTGGAGATAAATAAATAGCAATATCATGCCAATAACCGGGCCTGGAATAGGTAGACCACTGTAATGACTAGTAGCTTCTCCAATACCTTGGAATAGTAGCAGTACCAGTAAGCCTTTTAGCATGATGTAACGAGTCTCTTTTTTACGTTTTACTTTTTTTCAGCATTTGTGAAATACCGAGCAAAGCAAGGAATAAAAAGCACAACAAAGTCCAAGCGGGAATACTTAAACTGAGGAACGTCCATTGAACTTCAGCACAGTTGCCATCACCTCGAAACAGCATGCCCATTGCTTCAGTAAAACTAAAAGCGTCAAATAAATATTCGGCGGGAGGGCCACAGGCTGGGACTTGGTCTTCCGGAAGATTTTGTAACCAGAGTTGTTTGCCAGAAAAAAAGCCACCTGTTAGGGCGCTCAGAGCGATGAAAAAACCATAGATTTTAAGCCCGTTGTTATGAATAAGGGCTAACAGGGCGAGCATGCCCGTGATAATGACGAATGCCCTTTGGGTGATACACAGATAACAGGGGGTCAATTCCATGACATGCTGCATATACAGCGCAGTGGCGATAAGCCCATTACAGATAAGAAAAATAAATAAATTGGTTTGTCTGCCAGTGAGCATTCTCTGTTCTCCAGTATAAGTGCCAGTTGCATTTTAGCCCGGTTATTTTGCAAGCACATTATTTAATGTGCTTTGGCTTCTTTGTGGGAAAATAATCCGTTTTCTCCAAAAGCAGTTTGTTCAAAAAAATGGTCCAGATTTGAATACCCCAGAGTGTTATTGTGCTGTGGAAGTGCGCGGCAATTCCTTGCAAGCAAAGGCAATAATTTCTGGAAAAACCTGGGTGAACTCCCGGTTTAATTCTTGATAGTCTCTCAATAATTGAGGGAAGGCTTTGTCCAATGCTATAGGTATTTTAAAGCGCTGACCGACCCGCTCCAGAATATATTCCAGCTTGTCTATATCAACATAGCCTTCTAACCATTGTACTTTGGGAGCGACTTCACTAAATCGCTTGGCCCCCTGTGGTAGGTGAGGGTCATATTTAGATAAGAGTCGATAGAAATCTTGGCAGTAATCACCCAGAGGTTGGTGGTGAAATTTTTCCCAGTTGGCAGCGAGAAAATGATCATAGCAAATATCGATAAGAATACCGCCAAAGCGACGGTAGGGTGGTTCTATACGGGCGATAGCCTGTTTTACTTCTGGAAGTGAATCGGTAAAAGCATCAATTTTTCTGTGTAGCGAAATACCAATTTCAATGGCATTGGGACGCTCTCCCCGAAGCGGCCCTTTGACAAAATCCCCTAACAGGCCACCGATCATGATTCCCGGATGGTCTCCAGAAAGATAAATATGGGCCAGATAATTCACAGAGAGAAATTCAAAAAAACTTCAAAGTGGAAAATCGTATTGCTGATAATAACTGGCGAGAAAATCATCAAATGATTGTGTGTCATTCGCTTCAATCTGCTGTTGATTTTTCAGTGAGTCAGCAGCCATTGCTCGATATTGTTCCACGGCTTCTGAGGGCAATTCTGTATCCAGGAAATACTCACGGTGTTGTATGGCATGATTCATGGCAACCCTGAAGTAGGTTTGCCCTGTTTCTTTCATTTCATTGAGGATACGGGCAGATGGAGTTTGGCCCGGGTTGTCCAATAATTGGGCCAGCGTGCTCAAGGTTTTTTCATATCGTTGGGTTTGATGGTGTTGATCCAATAATTGAGCAACGGGAATCATTTCGTCAAAGAGGGAATGGCTCCATTCCAGAAAAGACCGAATCTGGCTGCCATCATGAAGCATTAAGCCGGGGTTTCGGCCTTGGTAAACCATCATACGCTGGTTGTTCAGGATATTACGATATTCCTGGTCATCGGTAGAAGGGCTTTTCGATAACATACAAGTGAGAAGAAAAATATCCATAAAATCGATCTGTTCACGATCGATTCCCAGTGGTTGAAAAGGGTTTAGGTCAATACAGCGTACTTCGATGTATTCCACTCCGCGCTCCCATAATGCCCCTAGCGCAGTTTCTCCTGATTTAGTGGTGCGTTTCGGTCGAATAGTGCTGTAAAACTCGTTTTCAATTTGTAATAAATGTTTACTGAGCTGCTTGTATTCACCATTAGAGCCCTTTATGCCGATAGCTTCATAGCCGGAATAGGGTTCTACTAATGCATGTCGCAGTGTTTCCACGTAGTTGTGTAAGTCGTTGTAGCAGACCACTAACTGTTCTTGGGCTTTACTCTGGTAGCCTAAATCGCCCATACGAAGGGATGTCGCATTGGGGGCATAGAGGCTATGCTCATCTGTCCCGAAAGGTTCTAGATTATGATCGCGCCCTTTTACAAAACTACGGCAAACACCAGGGGAGGCTCCAAACAGATACAGTAAGAGCCAAAAATAGCGGCGGAAATTACGAATCAGTGCAAAATAATTGTTGGTTTTGAAACCTTGCAAAGATTGCTCAGGACTTTCTTCCTGTTTCAGTATTTCCAATAGTTCATCTGGCACAGAGAAGTTGTAGTGAATCCCAGCAATGGTTTGCATCAAGCGCCCGTACCGATGACCCAGGCCTATTCGGTAAATACTTTTCATCTGCCCGACATTGGATGAGCCGTATTGCCCCACAGGAATATCACTGTCGCCACTCAGTTGGCAGGGCATGCTGTTGGCCCAGAGCAGCTCATCACCTATTTGGCGATAGGTATGACGATGAATGTTCTCCAGGGTTTGTAGCACTTGGCTAGCATCGCTAGATGGTGGTGTAATAAATTCCAATAAAGATTCAGAATAGTCTGTCGTTATTTGTGGGTGTGTCAGTGCTGAACCTAACGTTGTAGGGTGAGGTGTGTGTGCCAGTGTTCCTTCAGGGGTAACTCTTAGGCTTTCTTTCTCAATACCACGGGTAATCCCTGAGAGCAGTTTAGACTCACTATTACGGGAGAGAATGCTCAAGCGATTTTTTAACAGGGGCACATTAGTTTCCTTGTCAGGGACATCAGGCAGGTATTGACTGTATCGGTAGCTCAGGGTTTCCAGATTTATTCAGTTCACATGAAATGATTTTGACTCGAAGCTGAATGTCTTTGGCATTTAATTCCATCAATTGGTTAAGGGCGATATCCCGGTGTGGCGTTTTGAATAGCTGATTAGCTTCACAGCCATTGATCCATTCCAGTGATTTAGTAAGGAATTGCTGATGTTGGTTTTGCAAAATAAAAACAGTCATGTGTTACAGCGAGGCCATGCTGGTTGAATAGATAGGGGGATTTTATCTGAAAAACCTCGTTCTAGCATTGAGTAAAAAGGTTGTCTTAGCTTATTTAATGATGAAGCTTGTAAACGGCACTTATGGATGGACTTATTTAGGGCTATGATGGGTAACACTGAACAGATTCTGGTCATATGTATAAACAATGAGTAGGGTGCTGTCACACTTTTTCAGGTAATGTATTTAAATGAATAATGATGGTGTTTAGATAATGGTTTGGCTGAAAAAAATTCTTCCTCCATTGATCATTTTAGTGGCGGCTATTTTGGTGGTTTCAGGATTGTCTTTTTTGCGCCCAAAACCTGAGCCACAGGTATTTACTGAGCCCGCAGCACCCAAGGTTAGGGCAATGATAGCTGAGCCAAAACCTCAGCAAATCATGGTTTACACTCAGGGAACCGTGCGCCCGAAAAGGGAAATTGAGTTGGCATCACAAGTTTCGGGCCAGATAGAATATGTTTCGGATATTTTTGTCGATGGTGGGTTTTTCAAGCAGGGAGATGAACTGCTAAAGCTCGATGCCAGAGATTATAAAATTGAGGTCATTAGGGCTAAATCACGCATTGCTGAGGCTGAACAATTACTTGCAACAGAGCAAGGGCGTGCATTTCAGGCTAAGCGTGAATGGCGTGACCTCGGAAACAAGGCTGGTAATGCATTGTTTTTACGTCAACCACAGTTAAAAGCTGCAGAGGCTGCGGTTGAGGCGGCAAAAGCGGATCTCGATCAGGCCAAATTAAACCTTGAACGTACTAGTATAAAAGCGCCATTTGATGGCCGGGTGAGAGAGGTAAAGGTCAACCTGGGGCAGTATTTGACTACTGGTAAGAATGTTGCACAAATCTTTGCTATCGATGCCGTAGAAGTACGGTTGCCGTTAACACCCTCCCAAAGTGAGTTATTAGAATTACCGTTAACACCTGATCAGGCAATTCATTTGCCTGTGGTCCTGTCTACCAAGATGGGTGAGCATAGATGGAAGGGTAATATCTCGAGAACCGATGCCAGTATTGATCCGCGTAGCCGAGTTATTTATGGGATTGTGGAAGTACCAAAGCCTCTTGATGGTGATCACCCCCTGATGGTTGGTTTATTTGTTAATGCGGAGATATTGGGCAAGCAGTTCGAGCATGTTGTTGCGATACCTCGTATGGCTCTGTATGAAAAGGAAAACGTGCTTGTTGTGACAGAAGGCCAAGAGCTAACTATCCAGCCGGTGTCTGTGTTGCAATATCGTGGTGGCATTGCCTATGTAACCGGCATCCAAACTGGAGATGTTATTTTGTTAGATCGGCCGGGTTATGTGGTAGATGGTATGAAAATTGAGCCTGTAGTTGAAACATCTGATCACTTGGTGGTTCAGTAGCCATGAAAACAGCCAGTAAGGGGTTTCTCGCCTGGTTTGTCCACAACCCCATCGCAGCTAATTTATTAATGATGATGATTCTGGTGGGTGGTTTTACCGGGTTACCTGGCCTTGATAAGGAGATGTTTCCCAAGGTTCCTCGTGATGTGGTTCAGGTGGTTGTGCCTTATCCGGGGGCAGGCCCTAAAGAAGTAGAAGAGCAAATCTGTATCAGGGTGGAGGAAGAAGTCCACGATCTGGATGGTATTGAGGAGCTTCGATCCTTTGCATATCAGGGTTCAGGGCGAATAGAAATTGAGGTAGCCGATGGTTATGACACTCAAAAGCTGCTCAATGACGTTAAATCCCGTGTAGACGCTATTAATACTTTCCCGGTCGATTCTGAACGACCAGAAATCAGGGATATTCTTGCTCGCACCCAGATTCTAAGTATTGCTGTTGCGGGCCCTCTGAGTGAGTGGGATCTAAAACAGCTTGCGGAAGAAATACGGGATGAAGTGACAGAACTACCAGGAGTGACACTGGCAGAAATTGGTGGAACACGCCCAAAAGAAGTTTCGGTTGAGGTTTCAGAAGAAACCCTGCGTCAGTATCAGATTCGTTTTGATGATGTGGTGGAAGCAATTCGCCGTTCTTCCATCAATTTGCCTGCTGGTGAAGTACGAGAGGAAGCCGGAGATATCGTGTTGCAAACACGTGGGCAGGCCTATAATCGCGAGGATTTTGAGCGCATTGTTGTGCTGCGAAATAACGACGGAACACAAGTCCATCT
>JALQUJ010000009.1 GCA_023263825.1 Porticoccus sp. | reverse complement strand
GGGAAGCTATTGCAAGTCATGTTGGCGCCAACATTCTTTCCAAGGGTGGTAATGCCGTCGATGCTGCTGTAGTGACGGGATTTGCATTAGCTGTAACACTACCCCAAGCAGGTAATTTAGGTGGCGGGGGATTCATGTTGTTATACCTTGCTGAAACTGATCAAACACTTGCTATTGACTACAGAGAAATGGCTCCTTTGGCAGCAGATAAAACATTATTTTTAGATAAACAGGGGCATGTAAATAATCAACTCGCACGTTTTAGTGCACTTTCTAGGGGTATACCGGGCACCGTTGCGGGTCTTACCCATGTCTTGGAGCGGTACGGGTCAATGAAGTTGGAGCAGGTAATAGCTCCTGCCATAGAACTGGCTGAAAAAGGTTTTAACATCATTGCCCCTCTAGCTTTTTCTCTAAATCGGGCTAAAAACCGCCTGATAAACAACCCGGCATCTGCACGTTATTTTTTTAGAAAAGATGGCAGTCCACTTCAGCAAGGAGATTTATGGAAGCAAAGGGATTTAGCTAATACGTTAGGAAAAATTTCTGATGAAGGAAAAGAAGGGTTTTATCAAGGGACTGTAACTGACCTGATCATTGCTGAAATAAAACGTGGCAAAGGCATTATGACCCACGATGACCTGATTAATTACCGGGTTATCGAAAGGGAACCCGTGGTAGGAACTTATCGAGGTTATACCATTGCCTCTATGCCGCCACCCTCTTCAGGTGGCATTCACTTAATACAAATGCTGAATATTCCCGAAGGTTGGGATTTAAAGAAACTGGGACATAACAGTAGTGCTTATTTACATCGGCTTATAGAAACTATGCGGCGAGCATACGCCGATCGAAGTCAACATTTGGGTGATCCGGGTTTCTTTCCTGTACCCGTATCAATGCTGACAGATAAAACCTATGCAGCAAAACTTCGAGGTGAAATAGATACCCAAAAATCATCTGTTTCTTCTCAAATAAAACCTGGAATTATCCTTCCTAAGGAAAGCCCACAAACGACCCATTTTTTCGTATGGGACTCAGTAGGTAATGTCGTTAGTAATACCTACACGCTCAATTTCTCCTGTGGTAATGGTATTTCAGTTGATGGCGCAGGTTTTTTGCTCAACAATGAAATGGACGATTTCTCTGCAAAACCGGGTGTTCCAAATGCATATGGCTTTGTGGGGGATAAAGCTAATGCCATTTAGCCCCGCAAACGTCCTCTATCTTCAATGACACCAACGATTGTTTTTAAAACAAAAGGTAATGGCTTAACTGAAAAACGACCTGTGATGGCGACGGGCAGCCCTAGAGGCAGCACAATCATTACTGTCGTCCTTCAAAATGTTCTTAATCATCTTGAATTTGGAATGAATATTGCCGAAGCCACAGCTGCACCACGCATACATCATCAGTGGCTACCAGATGAGGTTTTTGTCGAGCCTGGAATTAGCAAAGACACCCTGCAAATGTTACAAGCCATGGGACATAAGATACAAAATGAAAGAATAGTGTTAGGGCGGGTTCAGGGGATAAGTTGCTCTGAAGCTAGTAGCACGGAGTGAAATAATAATAAACGCCAGTTATCAGGCACTTCTGATACACGATGGCCTGGAGGGGAAGCCACACCAAGTGATTAGCTTACCAAATCACCGTTTAAATAGGTTTTTCCTGCAATAGATGCCACCCTTTTTTCATCTGTTTCTTCAATCAGTTCTGGATATTTTGGTGTAGTCATATAACGGGCAAACCACTCTGACAGTAACTTTTCATCATCAAGTAATTCACCCAGTAGTGATTTTACCTGTTGAATAAAAAGAGGGTGGATCGTTTCATTTGCCATCGCTGTTGTTAGCTTAGGATCTCGAAAATAAGCCGGATGATCTTGAGTCATTAATTCCGTAGCAAGATCTCCCAACATGTCAGATAGTGACGGAGAACGAAAGCCAATTGAGTAGGTAAGACAATCATTTTCAGCAACACCCCAGTGAGCCAATTGAGGGGGTAAATAAAGTATATCCCCAGGATTCAGTGTCCATTCTTGTACGCTGTTAAACTCACTTAATATCCTCAGGGGGGTGTTAACCAGTCGGGGCGAGTTGTAATCACAGGTTTGACCGACTTTCCAATGCCGCTGCCCCAAACCTTGTAGTAAAAATACGTCATAGTAATCAAAGTGGGGACCGACACTGCCACCTATTGGCGCATAGCTAACCATTATGTCATCCAGGCGCCAGGGGGGGAGGAAGTCAAAATTTTGTAACAGGGCTTTTACTTCAGGAATCCATAAGTCTACTGCTTGTACTAACAGGCTCCAGTGGCTATCTGGTAGGTGAGTAAATGTTGATTCTTCAAAGGGTCCTGTTTGTAATTCCCACAATCCCGATTTACCTTGTTCGATAACAATACGAGATTCAATGCCTTCTTCAAGGGAAAGCCCTGCAAGTTCATCTGGGCTTAAGGGGGACTCAAAATTGGGGAAAGCATTAGGGATTAATAATGGCTGCTTTTGCCAATATTCACTGAGAAATTCATCTACTGAAAGGTTGGTATGTAAAAAAATATCAGTGGATGAATTCATTTCTTATATACACGCCTTAAATTAAGGCAGCTTAAATCGCTTTGGCCTGATCGGAAGCATTACCAATATAACTGGCCGGTGTCAGATTTCTTAGCTCTTCTTTTGCCTCATCAGGCATATCCAGTGTTTCAACGAAAGCCAAAATGGCGTCTTTGGTTATGCCTTGGCCTCGCGTCAGCGCTTTCAATTTTTCATAGGGTTCTGGGATGTTGTAGCGGCGCATAACAGTTTGAACTGGTTCTGCTAAAACTTCCCAGGTATTTTCAAGGTCCTCGGCTAGACGCTGCTGATTTAACTCTAGCTTTCCAATACCTTTTAGTGTTGATTGGTAGGCAATTAGGCTATAGCCAAACCCAACGCCCATATTGCGTAAAACTGTTGAATCTGTCAGGTCACGTTGCCACCGGGAAATAGGCAGTTTTTGACCCAAATGACCAAATACCGCATTAGCAAGACCAAGGTTGCCTTCTGAGTTTTCAAAATCGATTGGGTTTACTTTGTGGGGCATGGTTGATGAGCCTACTTCGCCAGCAATGGTTTTTTGCTTGAAATAACCCAAAGAAATATATCCCCAGATATCCCGGTTAAAATCGATCAAAATTGTATTAAAACGGGCAATCGCATCAAAAAGCTCTGCAATATAGTCGTGGGGTTCAATTTGGGTGGTGTAGGGATTCATTTCCAAGCCAAGGCTTTCTATAAATATTTTGGCATTAGCTGCCCAGTCTATATTGGGGTAAGCGGACAAATGAGCATTGTAGTTCCCTACGGCACCGTTAATTTTGCCTAACAAAGGTATTTGACCAATTTGATTAATTTGACGATTCAAACGATAGGCAACGTTTGCCATTTCCTTGCCTACAGTTGTAGGGGAAGCGGTTTGACCATGGGTGCGTGATAGCATTGATACATCGGCATATGCGACAGCCATCTCGGATATCTTGGATACTATTTCCTCCAGTTGTGGGAGTAATACAGCATCTCGTCCTTCTTTAAGCATTAAAGCATGGGATAAATTGTTGATGTCTTCGGAGGTACAGGCAAAGTGAACAAATTCTAAAATTTTAGCTAACTCTGGATTGCCTGAAATTTTTTCTTTAATAAAGTATTCGACGGCTTTTACGTCGTGATTAGTTGTTCGCTCAATTTCTTTTATTTTGGCAGCACCATCCTCATCAAAGTTCTCAACCAATTCATTTAGTATGGTGATAACTTCTGTTGAAAATGGACCAATTTCTTTGACATCTGCATGCTCAGCCAAGCATTGTAACCAGCGAATTTCGACAGTGACACGGTATTTAATGAGTCCGAATTCACTAAATGCTGATCGTAATTCAGCAGTTTTGCTGCCATAGCGACCATCAATCGGAGATACTGCTGTTAAGCTGGAAAGATTCATTCTTTGTTCCAAGTAAATTTATTCAAAATATATGTGTTACAAGCCTATGTAATAAGAGGGCTTGCTGCATACAGCTCGTCAAAAGCTATGGGTTAAATACAACTCGCTTTAAGGCCGCAAATTTTACCGTATTTAACAGCAGGTTTCAGAAAAAATACTGTGTGGATTATCTTGTAAAGACTTGAAGACTTACAGTTTTCTCACTTGATTCAATATATCTTTACGATTAAATACCAAATGTCTACGTCTTCCCCCTAGCTGGTGCCAAAGTATGGCTGAACGAATGCCTGAAAATAATAGGCATCGAATCCTCTGAGCTATGTTTTCCTGCTGTAGATAACTCGCGTAACCATTGACTTGTATGCGATAGCGGAAAGTACTGAGACTGTCTTGATAAATTTGAGCAAGATTGGCAATAACATTAGCGTGCGAGGCTGAAAAATGTTCAGACTGCCTTGACGCCTGATCCAAACGATCACTGATTAAGTTCAGCATTTTTTTATTTTGGCGTAGCTTTTTAGACAAATAAACGACACCTACGATATAGCGGAGAGTATCTGATTGTTTTGCACGTGAGCTGAGAGTTATAAGTTCTTGCATGGTTTCAACACCCAGCTGCAGATTACTGATCGATCCATAAACAACTTCGGTATTTTCTGGGTTTTTTTGAAACAAACTTTCAATGCACACATTAAATTGATCAGCAGGCACCGAACCATTCTTAGACAGAGTTTCTACCAGTTGGCACGATTGAAACATACCGGCCAAAGCAATAACTTGATCACGTGTGGGCTTACTGAACATACAGAGTACTCATTGTTTGTCGTTGTTATTCTTCTTTTTCTAGCTATTGTGCTTAACTATTCATTCCAGGAGGATTCGATAACCCCACCACCCAGACATACTTCATTTTGGTAGAGGACTAAAGATTGTCCTGGTGTCACTGCGCGCTGAGGTATACCAAATCTGACCTCGTATCCATTAGGTTTTTTCTCAACAGAGCATGATTGATCAGGTTGACGATAACGAGTTTTCGCTGTGCAGTAGAAGAGCGGGTTATCTATAGCTTTAGGTTCACCATTAATCCAATGCAATGTTGATACTTGAAGTGTGTCCGTATACAGAAGAGGGTGCTCTCCACCTTGAATAGCAATTAATACATTGCGGGTTAAATCTTTCCCAGCCACATACCAGGGTTCTTCACTGGCATCTTTAAGTCCGCCAATACCCAGGCCCTGCCGTTGACCTAACGTGTGATACATCAAACCGTGGTGTGCACCAACGACCTTTCCCTCTGGAGTTTCTATATTACCTGGTTGAGCAGGCAAATATTGCTCTAAAAAATCTTTAAAACGACGTTCACCGATAAAACAAATACCCGTTGAATCTTTCTTTTTAGCTGTAGCTAATCCATGTTGCTCTGCTATTTGACGGACTTCTGATTTTTCCATTTCCCCTATGGGAAACAGGGTTTTGCTAAAGGCATGTTCATCTACAGCATGGAGGAAATAACTTTGATCTTTATTGACATCAAGGCCTTTTAGTAGATAGGTATGGGTTGTGTTGCCAGAGGAGTTGTCGAGCTTTCTTC
>JALQUJ010000198.1 GCA_023263825.1 Porticoccus sp. | reverse complement strand
TGCAGGAGAAGAAAGAGTGATTTCATCAGTATTGATGCCGTTGTTACCGAGAAAGTTGACGATTTTTTTAGTGTTTAATTCAATGGCGTTATACAGGCTTTCAAGGTCGTTCCCAGCAGCAGTAAATTGAATGGGCCATATAACAATATCAGCAGGATATTCACGTTCAGACAGGCCTTTTACCGTTACACTGCGGTCAAACTGTTTAAATTCTATAGCAGCATTACCCAAGAGATAACCTAGGGTCGATAGGCCTAGAAAAACAAAAATACCTAATATAAATGCACCAGTTTTATGTGTTATAGACATTTTCCTTTCCTTTTTTCTGGGTAATTAAAAGGGTATGGATTCTATGAATCTAATATTTAAAACTTAAAGTTCTTATCTGATTAGAGTTACTTTAAGATCATAAAAATTATTCTTTTACTGGCCGCTTAAGGAGTTTTCTTTGCAATGTACGCCGATGCATTCCCAGGCTTCTTGCTGTCGCTGAAATATTACCATTATTTTCTGCCAGTACTTTTTGTATATGTTCCCACTCCAAGCGGTCAACTGAGGGGGGTGTTTCTTTAATATTTATGCCGGGATTTGGAGCGACATTGTCGAAAGCGGCTAAAATATCGTCCACACCTGCAGGTTTGCATAGGTAGTTAATGGCACCCATTTTGATTGCTTCTACGGCAGTGGAAATACTGGAATAACCGGTCAGTATCACCATTTTTATTTGTGGGCTTGCTTGTTTTAATTGGGGTAGTACGTTTAGCCCAGATTCTGTTTCCAGCTTTAAATCTACCACGGCTTGTTGGGGTTGATACTGCTTACATAAATCCACAGCTTCTGATGCCGTTTTGGCAGTGATGACGCCATAGCCACGGCGAGCCAGTGCTTTGCTGAGAATACTGGCAAAGGTTACATCATCATCAACGATTAATAGGGTGTTTTGATTGTTCAGTGGGGGGGGGTTATCTGTTGTCATTTCTCCGCCCATGTTGTTCCAAGTGGTAGCACTACTTGCGTCAATGTGCCTTGGCCTTCTGCGGGGCAAATGGTGACTTTCCCTCCATAGCGATTGACTGATGCCTGGGTAAGGAATAATCCCAAACCCATACCATCGGGCTTATCAGAGTTAAAAGGTTGTCCTAATACTTCCTGCTGTTCTGGGGTAATACCTTTGCCATAATCCCGAATACTGAGCTTTACGGTTTCCTTGTCCCAGAAGAGGTCTACATCCACTTCTAAGCTAGCATCCGCTGCGTTATTTAACAGGTTGGTGAGTGACTGGGCAATGGTGGGGTGGAAGCTCGCTGTGCACTCTGGAAGATTTTCGGCATAGTGAACATTAGCTTGTGTTTTGGGGCGCATCACTTGCCAGCGTTCTAGTAGCTTGTCGAAATATTCGCGTACCGGTTTTATATCTTTACTTTCAGTGGTGGTTTCCGCAGTGGCTACCAATTGTTTTAGGGTGGTACGACATTGTTCTATTTGCTGTTGCAAAATAGAGAGTTCTTCACTGAATTCTGAAGGATTGGAATCAGACTTTTCATATTGCATTTCATCCACTAATATTTTCATGGTGTTGAGCGGTGTTCCCAACTCATGGGCAGTCCCTGCGGCCAGGGTGCCAATTCCAATAACTTGTTCATCCCGTAATTGATCTTCACGTTGCTGGGCCAGTTTAATTTCTTGCTGTCTAAGAGTGCTGGCCATCCGGGTAACAAAATAGGTGATTAGCAGAGCACTGACGGCAAAATTACACCACATCCCCATGATATGGAGATTATTGCTACTGTCGTGATGCTCGTGTCCAGACATAGGTGATAGAGCTGGAATAGGGTGATAGTTTCCCAATAAACAACTATAAGCACCGAGAGATAATAATGCCACGCTCCATGTATAGCGGGTGGGGAGTGTGGTTGCTGCAATACAAATAGGAACGAGGTAGTAGGAAATAAACGGGTTAGAAGCACCGCCACTAAAATAGAGCAGGGCAGAGAAGAACAGAATATCTATGAGCAAATGCCCAAAAAACTCCAGTTCTGTAATAGCGGGTTTTTGAAAAGAGCGCCACCAGGTGATACCGATAACCAGCGCATAGAAAGCCAGAATCACGCTTAATATCGTGACGGGTAAACCGATATTTTGAATTTGGCTAAAAAAAAGGAGGGCCAATAATTGACCCCCAAGAGCGATGTTCCTGATGATACTCAGCTGACGAAGGTTTTGCCTCGCAGCTGAGATTGTTAACTGTTGATGTACTGTTTTTTCATAAAGTGCCATAAGGTCATATTATCAGATCAGCCTGGGTTCTTTCTGTTGTTAGTTACCAATTGTATGCAAATGATACGTAAAGGTTTCTTCCTGCCCCAGGCAAACGGTCACCGACAGCAACATCACTGTCACTATTGCGGTTATAGCCCGCTAAATGATCTTGATACTTATGATCAAACAGGTTTTCTACACCGGCAGATACAGTCAATTGCTGGTTTATTTTATGGTTTCCTAACAAGTTGATAATGCCGTAGCCTGAGGTTTTTTCTTCATCGTTAAAGGAAGAAACTTTTGATTGTTTGGCATAGAGAACAGATTCAATTTTCAGTTCTGTTTCGTGGCCAACATAAACTAATGCTAGGCGATTATTTAACGGAGCAACACGATAGAGGTTGTCATCTTCGTCATCACGTTTACCTCGTACATAGCTTAATGTACCTTCGATGCTGAAGTGGTCGGATAGCTTATAGCCATAGCCGAGGTCTGCACCGTACATTTCAGCATCGATGTTATCGAACATCAGCGCAGAGTTGCCGCTCATCATGGTGCTGAACATATTGGCAACCATGTTCGTGCTGGGAACACCTTGGATGTAATCGTCGATATAGCGATAAAATAGTTGTGGGTTAGCCCAAGCATTTTTAGAAATCCAATCGATACCGACAGTGACTTCGTAGGCTGTTTCTTTATCTATATCCAGGTTGCCGGTATAGCTTCGACCATCGGCTAAGCCACCTGTAGCGGGCATCGGTAACCAGAGGTAACGTTCTTGATAGGACGGTGCGCGGTTTTTGCGACCAAGTCCCAGGTTCAAAGTGGTGTTAGCGTTGAGTTCACGGCTGGCATTCAGTACCAGGTCAACGTTGTGATAATCCTCATCGAGGTCACCACTGTTAAAACTAGAAGCGAGAATGCCGGCGTTTAGGCCCATCATACCCATCATTCCTGAGGCAGATACATCGCCGCTGTCCATGCTGACACGGGTGTAGCGAATGCCAGTTTCAACTTTCCAGTTACCGATATTTCCTTCCCATTCAGTAAACATACCGTAGCTATCACGCTCAACCTCTTCGAAGTTTTTCACTTCAAACATGGCGTTGTTTGGGTTAGTGATGGTAGCGGTATGGATAGTTTCGTTGCCATCGGTACCAATAGAGAGGAAACCATCTGATGATCCTATGGCCAGGGGAAACTTGACTTCAAATGACCAGGCTGTGTTATGTGCCGTAGCGTTGGTTTGACGGAACATGGTAGGCATCGAGTTAGGGCGTTGCGAGAAATTATCCATCAGGTGGTCTACGTGGTTGTAGGACAAATTGCCTGACAGCACAACGTCATCAAAACTCTTAGTTAAATTTACACCGACCATATCACTATCAATATAGTTAATGTCCATAGGTAGGGCTGGGGTTCCGGTATCTCGGGTATCTAGCTGTCCACCGAAGATTTCAATAACGGTATCATCATTTTTCCAGCCATAGCTAATGTCATAGCGACTGCGACGGTATTGAGTGCCACCAATTTCATCATTGCTGTCAAAATGTGTTTGGTCACCTTCATCGTGGCTGGCAAGTACTGATAGTTTGTGGGTATCGTTGGCTAAGACTGATTTTAAAGCATTGCTGAAGCCATCACTGGTGCTATTAAATCGGCTTGAAACTCCACCGCTAAACTCTGTTTCATTGCCACTAGAAAATTGGCCTCGATCTAAATTAGCCGTTATATGTCCACCTAAACTTTCTTGAGCAGCGCTCACAGGAGCAATGCCTCTGTGGACATTAAGAGATTTGAGGAGCATGGGAGGGGTATAGGACAGTGGTGTATCCATGGAGTTTGGGCCGCCGGTCAGCGAGGGAGCATGATCAATATTGATGCTGACCCGATCGCCATATAGCCCTCTGTACTGGGCAATTCCTGTAACAGCACCATTACTATTAATGTTGGCACCAGGCACTTTTTTCAATAGTGATGCAGAATCAACTACAGGTTCATTGTTGGGAGATATTTCCAGTGACATAGAGGGATTTGTTTGAATGCCAGTAATATTTACTTCTTCCATATCGCTGTGATCAGCATAAATATAAGGGGTGGTGGCACACAGAAGTAGAGAGATAAAAGCAGTAGTTTTTTTGTTCACGAAATGGGTCTCTAGAGCAGTTAATTTGAATGGCGCGATTGTACGCTCAAAGAGACTTTATGGGATGTGACAAAATGTCGCACCCCGATTTCAGGGATGAATTATCAAATATTGGTAGGAGGTGATGGAGTAATCGATCACTACTGAAATAGATTGAGCGCTGCCTGTATAATGGCCGTCTTTTTACCGCGTTAGCCTCAACGCAGTATTGACAGTAGCTCAGGAACAAAAAGTATGGCTGATGCCAGTTTTATCAATGAAATCAACAAGCGGCGCACGTTTGCAATTATTTCGCACCCCGACGCGGGTAAAACTACGATCACTGAAAAGCTGTTGTTGTACGGCAACTTGATTCAGGTGGCAGGTACAGTTAAAGGCAAGAAAAGTGACCGTCATGCCACCTCGGACTGGATGCAGATGGAGAAGGAGCGGGGAATTTCGGTGACTTCCTCAGTGATGCAGTTCCCCTATAAAGATCGTATGGTCAATCTCCTTGATACTCCTGGCCACGAGGATTTTTCTGAAGATACCTACCGCACTTTGACGGCGGTGGACTCGGCTTTGATGGTGATTGATGGTGCCAAGGGTGTGGAGGCTCGTACCATTAAATTGATGGATGTTTGTCGCTTGAGAGACACACCCATCGTTTCTTTCGTCAATAAAATGGATCGGGATATTCGTGATCCTGTTGAGCTGCTTGATGAAATTGAAGATGTATTGAAAATTTCAGGTGCACCTATTAACTGGCCCATTGGTATGGGTAAGGAATTTAAGGGTGTTTACAATCTTTATACCGATACCATCCATGTATTCAAGCAGGGGCAGGGTCATACTATTCCTGAAGATATCCAGATTAAGGGATTGGATTCTGATGAAGCCACAGAGTTGTTGGGTTATTACGTTGACGATATACGGGAAGAGATTGAGTTAGTTCGCGGTGCTACTAATGAATTTGATATGGAGTTGTTCCTTGCTGGCCAACTGACTCCAGTATTTTTTGGTACGGCTTTATCAAATTTTGGTATTCGGGAAATGCTGGATCACTTTGTGGAGTGGGCTCCACCACCCCAGCCCCGTATAGCGACTGATAGAGAGGTTACTGCGACGGAAGAACCCTTCTCCGGTTTTGTTTTCAAAATTCAGGCCAATATGGATCCAAAACATCGGGATCGGATTGCTTTTATGCGGGTTTGCTCCGGTAAGTACACCAAAGGTATGAAGATGAAGCATGTTCGTCAGGGTAAGGACGTGCGCATTGCTGATGCTGTGGGTTTCAAGGCGGGAGAACGAGTCACTGTGGAGGAGGCGTTAGCTGGCGATATTATTGGTTTACATAACCATGGCACTATTCAGATTGGTGATACTTTCACAGAGGGTGAAGCCCTAAAATATACTGGTATTCCTCACTTTGCTCCGGAACTGTTTCGACGCATTCGATTGCGCGATCCGATGAAGATGAAGCAGCTACAAAAAGGAATTCAACAGCTATCTGAAGAAGGTAGTACCCAGGTATTTTTCCCACTTAATAACAATGACATTATCGTTGGTGCAGTAGGACAACTACAGTTTGATGTGGTGGCTTATCGCCTTAAGGATGAATACGGTGTGGAGGCAGTTTATGAACCGGTGAATGTTTACACCGCTCGATGGATTGAGTCTGATAATGACAAAAAAATCGATGAGTTGAAACGCAAGGTTCCCGATGGTATTGCCCTTGATGGGGGTGGACACTTAACTTACCTGGCTTCTACTCGAGTGAATCTATCATTGACTGAAGAGCGTTACCCGGATCTTGAATTTAGGTCGACTAGGGAACTGTAATTCCAGTACTTTAATCCATTCTTATTTAATGAACCCTATCGATGTCTATTGTTTGTAAAAAAACAAGCCTTTAGGGTTCTAACTCCAAGCATACTACGATTAAATATTGCCCCACTAAAGTGGCTGTAATAGTCTAGGGTTGGTTTAAGTTTCTAGGTTAGGGGTAGGGGAATGGATAATCGTCGAAGCACGGTTGTTATTAATAGCCAATTTCAGTACCAATATGCATTGCTGACGGTAACGGCAACGGTAGTACTCGTTAATGCTTTTTTGATTATTTTGGCATGTCTGCCGGGTTCCCAAGGTTTTTCCCTAAGTACTGGCAACACGATATTAATTGCTTGCCTGGAGTTGGTGTTAATCGGTGGTGTTTGGTTGGGTTGTTTATTTGCTAGCCATAAAATTGCGGGACCTGTTTATGTCATGGTCCGACAAATGGAAAAATTAGCGGAAGGTGACTTAACCGCTAGAGTGCGGTTACGCCGTAAAGATGCATTTCAGGTAGAAGCTGTGGCAATCAATCAGTGTATAGAGGAGTTACAGGGTCATTTGCTTGAAGTTAGTGATTTGGCTCGAAAGTTAGAGCAACAGGATGCAGAGAGTACTGATAGCCGAGAAACTTTAATTTTCAGTAATTACTAGTATTTTGATCATTAGCACTTTGGTTCTCAGTACGTTGGTTATCAGTGCATTGGTTCGTAGCATAGAGGCTGGCAGCTAGATGATGAATTTCCTTCTTACTCTTTTTCTCACATTTCTATTTGTCTTATTTGCCATCATCTTCTTTATTAAAATTTCCCCCCCAGTTTATCGATTGGAAAAAAGTAATATTGTTGCACTATTGAACTTAGTTGTAGAAGGCAAAGCAACTGACAATGATTGGGAGGTGTTTCTAGGGGTTCCAATCAGACATAATGATGAACTTGAAAGTATTCGTATGCGTTGTAGTGAAATCAGTGAACGTGAATATATTGGTGGTTCCGGTTCAATCAAGCCTAAACACTTGTTAACCGAAAAAGGAATCGAGGAAGTGAAAAACCTATTGGCAGAATTAACGGGAGAAGCTAAATGAGTAAGGAATATTCACCGATGGCTCGAGGACTTCTTGTCGCTGCATCATTCGTTATCGTTGTTGCAGGTATTAAAACAGCAGAAACCATGTTGGTACCTTTTTTACTCTCGGTTTTTATCGCACTAATCTTTTCCCCTTTGCTGGCTTGGCTGAAAAAACAAAAAGTACCCAATGGTTTGGCTATCTGTTTGATTATCAGTTTGGTGGTATTGGTTGGTTGGCTGATTGGAATTTTGGTGGGAGCATCCATCGTCGATTTTCGCCAGAACCTACCTGAATATCAGGTAAGGCTTCAAGAAGTGAGCGGCGGATTACTGCATTGGTTAAGTGATCAGGGCGTGGCTCTTGATATGGAACAAATGAAGCAAAGCTTTGATCCGGGTGCAGTAATGCAGTTGGCAGGTAATACCTTGGCTTCATTCGGTAATGTCATGACCAATGCGTTTATGATCTTATTGACCGTAGTTTTTATTCTGGCAGAAGAGGTGGGCTTTAGTGAAAAATTACAAGCTGCCAGGCATCACGGTGCCCCCAGTGTTAAAGATAATACCAATGAAGGGCTAGCACGCTTTGCTGAAAGTGTTCATAGTTATTTGGGCATTAAATCATTGCTTAGCTTACTGACGGGTATCTTGGTTATTGTCTGGTTGTGGATACTGGGTGTGGACTATCCAATTATGTGGGGACTCATCGCCTTTTTACTTAATTTTATTCCTACCGTTGGTTCTATTATTGCTGCTGTGCCAGCTGTATTGCTGGCATTGATTCAGCTTGGACCGTTTCCTGCGGGATTAGTGGCAATTGGTTATGTTGTGGTGAATGTTGTCGTGGGTAACATTCTAGAACCTCGTTGGATGGGAAAAGGGCTGAACCTGTCACCATTAGTCGTCTTTTTATCCTTGGTTTTCTGGGGCTGGGTGCTAGGACCCGTGGGAATGTTGCTCTCAATACCACTGACAATTATGGTGAAAATTGCCCTTGAAAATGATGATGACACACGTTGGATTGGTGTGATGTTGGGTGCGGGTGATCACCCTATGGGTAAAATTGATGATAGGGCTAAAGAAGAAATGCCGCTATCTGAGTTATCCGGGCAAGAAAATACAGAATAAGATTACCATGTCGAATAAGTCGATTAATTTGACCGATACTCTATATCAATATTTGTTGGCGGCTGCACTGTTGTTGGATACTGGAGGTGTCGCGACACTGGTGGGAGATCCTCCCAAACTAATGATTGGCTCTTCAGCTGGGATTGACTTCAATACGTTTTTTATTCACATGGGCCCGCCAGTAACGATTGCTTGGCTTACTATATTGTTTGCAATGAAATATTTATTTCCAAAAGAATTGTCCAATAAGCACACACTCGAATTTGAATCCAAGGCTCGTTAGAAAAATAAACGCCTCTGGCAAAAATCCTTGTTGGTGATGGGGTTAATGATTGTGCTATTTATCTATCACCAGCAGTTGGGTTGGGAGCCCTAGATGGTGGCTGCAACGGCATTAACTATATTGGTTTTTTTGTCACGGAAAGTAGATTTGGACAGTGTGACAAGTCATATTGAAACCCCTTTGCTTATGTTTTTTATTTCGCTATTTATTCTTATTGGAGGAGTTGAGCAAAGTGGTTTATTAGAACTTATTGGTGAACAATTTAAATCATTAATAATTGAACATCCTCTCGGTGCTGCATTGTTGTTACTGTGGGTT
>JALQUJ010000106.1 GCA_023263825.1 Porticoccus sp. | reverse complement strand
GTTCTTCTTCCTTCGCCTCAGAAAGCGCCACTTGTATGTCTTTTTGGTAATCATCCGCTAAGGCTTCGACTCGCTTCTCGTCACCATAGTGTGACAACCACTTCATCGTCGCAAGCGGAATTTTATTCATGGAGTTTCATTACAAATTAATTAGTGGGGCTAAACAATTTAAAGTGTTACTCAGACACTGAAACAGGCATATCAGTTCGCGGCCATGCGTTATAAAGTGCTTTCACAAGTGTTGCTAGTGGAATAGCAAAGAACACGCCCCAAAAACCCCACAACCCGCCAAAGACCAGAACGGCAAGAATAATAGCAATGGGATGCAAATTTACGGCTTCTGAAAACAGCAGTGGTACCAACACATTGCCATCAAGTGCCTGTATCACACCGTAAATCAAAACCAGCCAAAATAAATCACCGCTCCAACCCCATTGAAAATACGCAACGACAGTGACAGGAATAGTCACAACCACAGCACCAATATAGGGAATCACTACTGACAACCCAACTAACAGGGCAAGTAACGCCGCATAATTAAGGCCTAAAATCAAAAAAGTGATATAACTCGTTAGACCCACAACCAGAATTTCAATAGCCTTACCACGCACATAATTAGCCATTTGAATATTCATTTCATGCCATATTTGCCACATCACAGGGCGTTCTTGAGGAAGCAGTCCTGACATTAAATCCAGTAGCTCATCTTTATCTTTTAGCAAAAAAAACACCAATAGAGGAACAAGAACAAGATAAATTACCAAGACTAGTAAACTTGGAAAGGTGCTCACAGAAAAGCTAACAAGTCGCTCAGCCATCCCAGCCACTTCACCAGAAGCCTGCTTCAACAGATCCTTTAGCTGGTCTTCAGAAATCAAATGAGGATACTGCTCTGGCAATAACAGCAGTACATCTTGCCAGTGCTTGACCATGGACGGTATTTCTCCTGCAAGATTTGCAGCCTGGCGACCTATCAACGGAAAAAGTACAACCAAGATAGCCAGAAATACCCCCACAAACACTAAAAAAACCAGTATCACGGCTACAATTCTTGGTACTTTCCACTTGATCAGATGATTAATTCCACCTTGTAGAAGAAAGGCAAAAATCAGTGCTGCAATAAAGGGGGCCAATATCTCTCCCATTGTGACAACGACAACGAGAGCAATAACAAGCAGCATCGTGAGAAGAACCGCCTCTTCCTCTCCAAAATACCGATCCACCCAATTTCCAAGTACTTTCCACATGGTTATACCTAATTTTGATAACGATACCCCTAAGAACAAGGGCTCCAACAATAATGACCAGTTAAATGCAGATTACGAGATCAATAAGTCTGCATCAAGAACCTCCATACGAATAAATTCAGATCCTCAAAAAAATATGGTCAACCTTATTATGGTCAGCACGTTAAACTAGAAATGCACCAATTCATATGAATTTAGTCTAAGACTTAAGTTACTATCTATTACTGCTCCATTGACTATTTCCATTCAAGGGTCAATAACGGGCCATAAAAAGGATCTCTGTAGTTGTGTTTGTGAATTTTATAAAACGCTCCGCTTTAGCAAGCTTACTAGCGACATTCTTAATCATCACTGTAACCATACCGGTTAACAGCGCTGATATTAAGCTTCCATCACTGGGAGACTCTACTTCAGGCATTATTTCCCAGCAGCAAGAACATGAATTGGGCAGAGCCTGGTTAATGGCTTACCGCAGCCGAATCAATGAGCACCATGACCCTTTTCTCAGCGATTATCTAGAACAACTTCTCTACAAACTTGTATCGCACAGTGAATTGGAAGATAGGCGACTAGAACTCATTACGATCAATAACCCATCAATGAATGCTTTTGCCGTGCCCGGTGGAGTAATTGGTATTCATACTGGGTTGTTTCGTTACGCAAAATCAGAGCACCAGCTTTCTTCGGTACTGGCCCACGAAATAGCCCACCTGAGTCAACGCCACTTTGCTCGCAGGGTTGAAGCTCAACGAAAAAACACAGCGGCCACCCTGGCAGGAATGCTTGCCAGCCTGGTATTAGCCGCAACGGTAGGTGGCGATGCAGGCCTGGCTGGGTTAACCGCATCCCAAGCCGCCAGCCAACAAAGCTCTCTTAACTACAGCCGCCAAAACGAACAAGAGGCTGACCGACTCGGCCTGAAAACCATGGTATCTGCAGGTATGGATCCTCGTGCCATGTCTGCCATGTTTGAAGAAATGCTGAGAATTACACGCTACACAGGCAGCAGACCACCAGAATTTTTATTGACACACCCATTGACTGAAAATCGTGTCGCTGATGCCAGAAATAGAATTAACCAACTACCTCCAAGGCAATACCTTGATAATCTTGAGTTCCACTTAATGCGCGCCAGGGCGCTAATTGCCATTGATAATAATGCCAGCGTATCCCTCAACCGTTTCCAGCATGAACTGCAAGGTAACACCTTAAACAGCCAAGCAGCTCGTTATGGCGTCGTACTCTCTTACATAGCGCTTGGCAACTACGCTAAAGCAAAAGAATCACTTAAATTATTACTACAAAAATCTCCAAATAACCTGACCTACCAAATGGCAGATATCGATCTTGACCGAGCTCAGAAAAAGTATGATCGGGCCATAAGTAAAACCAAAAAACTGCTAGCTTACCGATCGGATAGTTATCCCCTCAGAATTTCTCTGGCAGAAAGCTACCTAAAAGCAAATCGGTATCTTGAGTCTGAACAGATGCTCGACACATTGACATTAAGCCACCCCAATTCACCGGAAGTATGGTTTCAATTAGCAGAAGTACGGGGGCTAGCAGGAAATATTTCTGGTGTTCATCAGGCCCGTGCACGATATTTCATCTTAAATGGTGTATTCGACCAAGCCAGAGATCAATTGGGTTATGCGCGAAAATTACTGGTCAACGACTTCAAACAAACGGCCATCATCGACCAACAACTACGTGACCTAGCCAAACTTGAAGAAAAACTAGAAAGCTTTTAAGAGTAAAAACAAGTAATACCTAAAACAAGAAAGGTACCGTTAAACAACCTCGGCGGCTAGTTGCTGCTCTCTAAAGTCGAGCATACGGCCGAGGGAAACCGTTGCTTGCTGACCAATAGCAGGGTCCACGAAGATTTCATTACTCCCCTGCTCCAGGGACTCCATTAGGTTTTTCAAATTATTCATCCCCATCCAAGGGCAACTGGCACAACTGCGGCAGGTTGCACTTTCACCCGCAGTGGGGGCAATAATCAATTCTTTATCCGGCGCGGCCTGTTGCATTTTATGGAAAATACCAATGTCAGTGGCCACTATCACTTGAGGGTTTGGAAGCGTTTGAGCCGCTTTGATTAGCTGCGAAGTGGAGCCCACAGCATCGGCTGCTTCCACCATAGCCTCCGGCGATTCAGGATGGACTAATAAGGCCGCATCGGGATAAACGGCTTTGAGCTTAGCAACACCTTGCGACTTAAATTCTTCATGAACAATACAGCTGCCATTCCACAGCAACATATCAGCCCCTGTTTTCTTCTGAACATAACTGCCCAGATATTTATCAGGCGCCCACAGAATCTTCTCACCACAACTATCAAGATAATCCACTACGTCCAATGCAATACTGGATGTAACTACCCAATCAGCACGTGCCTTAACCGCAGCAGAGGTATTCGCATAAACCACAACTGTACGGTCAGGATGCTGATCACAAAAATCACTGAAATCATCAACAGGGCAACCGATATCCAAAGAACAGGTTGCTTCTAATGTAGGCATTAGGACAGTTTTTTCCGGTGTCAGGATTTTCGCCGTTTCCCCCATAAATTTAACACCTGCAACAATCAGAGTAGATGCAGAATGAGTATTACCAAATCGTGCCATTTCCAAAGAATCAGACACTATTCCCCCTGTTTCTTCAGCCAACTGCTGAATAATAGGGTCGGTATAATAGTGGGCCACAATCACTGCATTTTTTTCATGCAATAACTGTTTGATTCGGGCCTTGTACGTAGCTTCTTCTTCAGGCGTGTACTTTGGCTCGTCTTGCAATAGATCCAGGTATTGCTCAACAACATCCTGATGACCAGATTGCTCGTCAACATGAAGTTTTGAAGACTGTGATATTGGGGGTTGGGTCATGATTTAAGTTAATAAGTAGTACGTATATATTCTAATTTTACCATATTTCGTTTTTTAAACCGACAGGATAAACCTAAATGACCAAAACCTAGTGATACACCCAAATACGATTAAAAATTTTGAACCAATATTTAATCACAACCGTAGCAGTAGTCGTGAATAAAAAAATGACCTAATACGGGGTACTGAACATGAAAGATTTTATAGCCTCTTGCTGGCATTCAGTTATGGATAGCCGCTACAACCCACTAAAAGACGCTAACTTGGCATCACAACATTACGTTATGCAGGTGCTGGCATGGATGTGGACAATGATATTTTCTGTATCCTTTTTATCCATATTCCAATTTGGAATTCTTTGGATAGCCCACCTACTAATTATTGCTGGTGTGTTTCTCACAATGGCTGCATTTGAGCACACGAAAAAGACACAATCATTAGCTATATCTGATGATACTCAAAACCTTGGACATAGCACCAAGTGTGTCTGGAAACTGGATGCAGAAGCCTAATTAACTTGGAAAAGCGGATTGACTCAAAACAGCTTTTGGCTGCTATGACCCTGAAGGGCTGCGCCGCCGATAGCAGCTTGGTTCAACTTCCTCTAGGAAGTTTTAGAAGCACACTTCAAAGAACAAATTCAGTACAGCTCACTATAAAGAAAAAAGGCCCACCCAATGGGTGAGCCTTTTTTCTTTATATGGTGGGTCGTACTGGATTCGAACCAGTGACCAATTGGTTAAAAGCCAACTGCTCTACCAACTGAGCTAACGACCCTCAGAAGAGGCGCATATCTTACTGATAGGTAATGAAAAATCAAGCATTAATTAAACAGAAATATAATGGGTTGGATCAGGAATGCCTGCCTGACCAAATCCGAGTTTTCTCAGCCGACAACTATCACATTTTCCACATGCCAAGCCCTCTTCAGTAGCCTGATAACAGGAGACTGTTTGAGCATAATCCACCCCTACTTTAATACCCTGTTGGATAATTTCTGCCTTGGTTAAGTTAATAAGCGGGTTATTAATATTAAGCTTTTTACCTTCGACACCGGCTTTTGTTGCAAGATTAGCCATGTTTTCAAATGCTTCGATATATTCTAGCCGGCAATCGGGGTAACCGGAATAATCCACCGCATTTACACCAATGAAAATATCCTGAGCGCCAAGTACTTCTGCCCACCCAAGAGCAATGGATAAAAACACGGTGTTTCTTGCAGGCACATAGGTAACAGGGATACCCATCGTTTGCTCTTCAGGAACATCAATACTGTCGTCAGTTAAAGCAGAACCACCAATGGTACGCAAATCGAGCTCAACTACTTTGTGCTCACTTGCACCTAATAGCTTGGAACAACGCTTAGCTGCTGCAAGCTCACCGTGAGCTCTTTGGCCATAATCAAAGCTTAAGGTATAGCACTCAAAGCCTTGCTGCCTAGCCATCGCCAACACAGTGGTGGAATCCAACCCACCTGAAACCAGTACTACTGCTTTTTTATTTAACACTTCTTTATCTAACACTTTCTTTATCTAACTTAGCCATTTAATTAATGGCCCGGCTCATCATTCCACAGTAATTTATGCAACTGCATTTGAAATCTAACGGGCAGATGATCTTCCAGTATCCACTCTGCTAGCTCTATAGCAGTTAACTCACCGGCACTTGGAGAAAATAGAATATCATTCACCCTATTCACCAACTCTAGTTCATCAATTTTCAGCCTGGCCCATTCGTAATCCTGGCGACTACAAATCACAAACTTCACTTGATCTTGATTATTTAGGTAAGAAATATTTTTATACAAATTTTTATCGACCTCACCCGAACCTGGTGTTTTCAAATCCAGCACTTTGACCACTCTAGGATCCACGTGCTCAACGGTTAAAGCACCTGCTGTTTCCAGGGAGACTTGATACCCCTCAGCACACAATGCATTCAACAAAGGAATACAGGACTTTTGCGCCAAAGGCTCACCACCTGTCACACAAACATGAACAGCCTTATGACTTGCTACTTTCTCCAAAATCTCAGCGATTGAATGACGCTCACCACCATAAAAGGCATATTCCGTATCACAATACTGACATCGCAAGGGACAGCCAGTAAGCCTGACAAAAACCGTAGGCAAGCCGACCGTCGAAGACTCCCCCTGAAGAGAATAGAAAATTTCAGTAATACGAACAGTCGATTGATCCATAAGGCCAGGGTCTAAAAGTTTTCTTCAAGATAACTACGAGCTAACCTTGCAGCACTTCCACTTCCTGCTGCTGCTTTTTCTAAAAATTCTTTCGCCTTTCCTTTATCGCTCATCATGAAATACACCTGCCCCAATTTAAACATTGAATCGGGGGCTTTACGGTGTGCCGGGTATTTTTCTACGACAGTGGTAAAAGACTGGCGGGCAGACTCTAGCTGATTTTGTAATACATAAATTTCACCCAACCAATAATAGGCATTGGCTACATACCGCCCATTCGGGTACTTGGCTATATGTGCTTTAAACTGTGTTACCGCATCCGCTACTTTTCCCGCCTTTAGCTGCTCATAAGCTTGATTGTACTGATCGTGTTCAGCCGTTGTAGATGACGGAGTTGATGACGCTTGACCAGTTGTGCCGCCAGAGGGCTTATTTTTGATTTCCTTGCCCATTGAACCGGCAACAGCAGATGAAGACTGACCACCCTGACCTGATAACAACGCACTGAGACGACGATCCAGGTCCATATAATCATCCATTTGCCTCTTTTTTAGCTGACGAATCTCAT
This sequence comes from Porticoccus sp., assembly GCA_023263825.1. GTDB lineage: Bacteria > Pseudomonadota > Gammaproteobacteria > Pseudomonadales > Porticoccaceae > Porticoccus. Next base: position 132 of record JALQUJ010000106.1, on the reverse strand, counting down.
TACTCAGCTCTTCAATCATCCCCCTAAGCGTTCTCACCTCATCTTGCATCAATTGCATTTGGTAATAGGAATCATTTGCTGGGGCTGGGGCTTGTGCTGGCATTGGCGGTACCTGGGGTACGACCACATTTG
>JALQUJ010000079.1 GCA_023263825.1 Porticoccus sp. | reverse complement strand
TTAGCAAGTTTGATGGACATATTTTTTCATTTGATTTTAAAAATAAAAAAACACCATGTTTAAGATGTTTTTATCAAGACCGCAGGGCCGGAGCACTTCCAGCCCAGCTATACTTTCTATTTCAGCGTGCCAAACAAATTCAGGAAATTCGCCAAGGAGATATGTTCCAGCAAGTCCGCGTTGCTGATTTCCTTATAGAAAAAGATCAGCTATTTGCACAAGTTACACTAGATGATGAAGAACTGAAGCTTTACCAAATGGTCTATCAACAACTGACCATTGATGTCCCCAGACCTGATTTGGTTATCTATCTTCAAGCACCAACTGATATTTTGTTAGAACGCGTGCAACGTCGTGGGATAGAAACAGAAAAGTCCATAGAGGCGAATTACCTAACCGAACTCAATGATGCCTACACTCAATTCTTTTATTATTATGACGAAGCACCACTACTCATTGTTAATGCTACGGATATAAACCTAGCAAACAGCGAACGTGATTACCAGAATCTGGTGGAATATATGTTGGGCATCAAGTCTGGGCGACACTATTATAATCCAGGCCCCCGTAATGAGGACCCTTATAGCACAAGTTCGAACAACGCCAGCACTCACCTACGCTAAAGTACTCCAACTTAATTCTAACCAGCACGAACAGGATACCCATCATGCAAACGGTAACCATTAATACTTTGAACGCACTAAAACAGGAAGGAAAAAAATTTCCTGTCATTACTGCTTATGATGCCTCCTTCTCACGACTGGTTGAACTCGCCGAAATTGAAGTTGTTCTAGTCGGTGATTCACTCGGGAATGTCATTCAAGGTCACGGCAGCACTGTTACTGTAGATATGGACGACATGGTTTACCACATCCAAGCTGTTTGCCGAGGCAACAGTAAATCATTAGTCATTGCAGACCTACCCTTTATGTCTTATGCCACTGAAGAGCAAACCATGGCAAATGCTGCACACCTTGTGCAAGCCGGTGCACATATGGTGAAGCTGGAGGGCGGTGCATGGCTGGAAGAATCAGTTCTTATGCTCAGCGAGCGAGGAATCCCTGTCTGTGGCCATTTAGGATTAACCCCCCAGTCTGTTAATAAATTTGGTGGTTACAAAGTTCAGGGGCGCACCAAAGAAGCAGCAGAACAAATGCTTCAAGATGCCCATTTACTGGAACAGGCAGGCGTCGACTTGCTTGTTTTAGAATGTGTCCCTACACCACTTGCCAGCAAAATTACTGATGAATTAAATATTCCTGTTATAGGCATAGGTGCAGGACCAAATACTGATGCTCAAGTCCTGGTCATTTACGATATATTGGGCCTATCACCACGCCAACCAAAGTTTTCAAAGAATTTTTTAACCGATGCTGATGATATAGAAGCCGCTTTAGCCGCTTACGCCAAGGAGGTTCGTTCCGGTGCTTTTCCTGCTGCAGAGCATGGCTTTAAATCATAAAAACTCACGAAATAAGCCACAACATTAGCTCTAACTAAATTGTTAAAGGTTCTAAATTAGGCGATGTCATTGCCGAACATGACTACCATGTAGCAGAGGAATAAAAGAGGAAAACTTATTTCTGGGGAATTGGTCCAACTCTATGGCAAAAACATCATAGTTAATATGACCAATTTTCCCAGAAAATCACTATGGCAATGACAACAGCCAAAAAATGGAGTGCATCATCAAGCTACCGTCTTCAGATAAAAACCTAGCCTCCAAACTGTCATTCATTTTTGCCATTATGGCGATACTAGTTCCAAATACAGCTTTAACCCTGGATTTCAGTTTCCAGTCCATTCAAGCCGACATCGAAAAAAGCACCAAAATATCAAACATATTAAGACAGGTGATCTCTTAAAATTAAACCATAACACCATCATCTTTGATGTAAGAGAAAAACAAGAATTTGATGTCAGCCATATAAAGAATGCCATTCGAATCAAACCCGACATTGATAGCATAAAATTTATTGAAAAATTTTCTAATCAACTAAAAGGAAAAAATCTCGTTTTCTATTGTTCCGTAGGGGGACGATCATCAGCTCTGGCCTCTCGATTACAGCCATTACTTATCAAGGAAGGGGCACATGAAGTTTACAATTTAAAGGGTGGGATTTTTCAGTGGCACAACGAAGAAAAATCATTAGTACAAAACGGTCGGCTCACCAAACATATACACCCTTATAGCCCTTTATGGGGTCTGTTATTAGAGAACAAACAATCAATAAAATATTCCCCGGACACTCCCACAGACAAACCAGAGTAACTTATAGGTTCTAACCTATAACGGTTCAGACCAAACAGGATGTTTTGTCATCACAGATACAAACAAATCTGAATCCAAAAAATTTGTAAGCCAACTTTGTAAGTTCGAATAGGGCGACAAATCAAACCAATTTTTATCTGTAAAGGCGAATTGCCGAATAAAAGGGAAAATAGCCACATCAGCTACACTGATAGTTTTACCCAATAAATATTTTTCAATAGACAGCCTTTGTTCCAGGGCCATTAAAAATTCCTCAGCCTGGGATCGATAATATTCCATAGGGTGCTCTGGAAAACGCTCAAAATATTTATAGTGATCCAAGTGGCTCTTAAATTCTCCATCATTCCATTGAATAAGCTGTTCAACTTCCGTTTTTAATTCATCAACCCACCAATGCTCAGGGTCACTCTGTTCTAATGCCCAGCGCATAACATCATAGCTTTCATCCAAAACTTGACCATCAGGAAAAATTAATACCGGCACAGTGCCTTTAGATGATGCAGCCAACATAGATGGTGGCTTGTCTTTCAACAACACTTCACGCATCTCGACCTGAACACCTGCATAGTGGAGTGCCATTCGTGCACGGATGGCATAAGGGCAACGGCGAAACGAATAAAGAATCGGCAACATAATCAAATATAGTCAGGTGTATTAGAAGTTTTAGATTTAATACTAAGTTTATATTTTAATGCTAAAAGGGCATACAAAATAAGACGTTTCTGTAACAACAGCCGTTTATAATGGCTTTACTTACCTACAGATATCAATAACATCCTGAGAACACTATCAATGGATCTACTGCCACATATTGAAATTGAACCAGCAACAACAGCCAATGCATCCATTATTTGGCTACATGGGTTAGGGGCTAATGGTCATGATTTCGAACCCATCGTGCCAGAATTAAATTTGCCTGAGAGTATGGCTGTCAGGTTCATTTTTCCCCATGCGCCAGAAATACCCGTCACCATTAATGGCGGTTATATCATGCCAGCCTGGTACGACATTCTAGAAATGTCCATTGAACGCAAAGTGGATAAAGAACAACTTGTTCAATCCGCCCAGGCTATACAAGCATTTATAGATCGAGAAATAGAACGGGGAATAGCAAGCGAAAGAATTATTGTTGCTGGTTTTTCCCAAGGCGGCGCAGTAGGTTTTCATGCAGCCCTAACCTACCCCAAACCACTGGCAGGATTGTTAGCCCTATCAACCTATTTCGCCACCTTTGATTCCATCGACCTAGCTCCAGCCAATAAAACACTACCTATCCAAATTTTTCATGGTACCCATGACCAAGTCGTTCCCGAGATTCATGGGAAAAATAGCGTCAAGTTTTTAACTGCTTTAGGCTTCAAGCCCGGTTATCAAACTTTCTCCATGGAACATGCTGTCTGCCTGGAAGAAATAAATGCTATCTCTGAGTGGATACAAACAGCCTTGAGCGAATAGGCAGTCCTGAACCAATAAAAAGCTCTGAGCTAACGGAAAACCCTAAAACTATGAAGACATCAAAGCCACAGTACCCCTACGCCGAGCCACCAAATGTTGGGGAGCCCATTAAAGTAGCTAAGGGTGTTTACTGGCTGCGTATGCCTCTTCCCTTCAAACTTGATCACATAAACTTGTGGCTGCTGGAAGAAGATGATGGATGGACTGTGGTGGATACAGGGTTAGCTACTGATGAAACAACCGACATCTGGGAAAGGTTGTATAAAAAAATAACTGTACTCAAACCCATTAAACGTCTAATCGCTACCCATATGCATCCAGACCATATTGGGCTTGCCGCCTGGTTATGCCGTCGAGGTAATTCAAGGCACAGCAGCAGTAAAGTACCTTTTCCAGAAACCGAGCTTTGGATATCTCGCAGTGAATATATGTACTGTCGAATACTTCTGGAAGACAGTAATCGGGAAGCACCAGATGTTGCAGTTAAATTTTATCAAGCTGCAGGGTTTGACGAAGAACAGTTAAACTATTATCGATCAAAGTTTGGCGCTTTTGGCAGCATGATCCGAGGCATGCCAAACAGCTATCACAGACTACAGTGCGGTGACACATTCACTGTTAATGGCCACCAATGGCAAATCGTTATGGGTGAAGGGCATTCACCCGAACATGCATGCCTATGGTGCCCAGAACTTGAACTGTTTATATCCGGCGACCAATTACTTCCTACCATATCGTCTAATGTGAGTGTTTGGCCCATAGAGCCAAGCAATAATCCCCTCGAAGACTGGATAGCCTCTTGTAAAAAACTCCAAACACTCTTGCCAGAAAACACATTGGTACTACCCTCCCACGGCTTACCTTTTCGAGGGGCAAAACAACGTTTAAATAAACTAATTGATGATCATGAAAAAGATCTTCAAACCATTTATACAAATTGCAAAACACCCAAAAGAGTAGTCGATCTTTTCTCTCTAATTTTTAAATCTAAAATTTCACATTCAACGTTGGTATTTGCGGCTGGTGAAAGTTACGCACACTTGAACTGCTTAATGGAAAGAAAAATGATCACAATGACAAAAGATGAGAACGGTGTGAATTGGTATCAGCAAAAATAAACGCTCTTATTTAAAACCAGAGCTATCACTTTTTAAAGCCAGAACTAATGGGAAAACTCAGTTACCTTTACCATTTGACGATCATGCACCTTGCCCAGCAACAACTGCGCCAGAATCGCTCCTATTAATGCCAACATCATGTCCCATTGCGCATCCCAAACATCACCCTGGGTACCGAGGAATTCAACAGAACCATCCCCACCAATAACAGCAGTCCACCACTCTAGCAACTCATAAAAGGCACTGAAGGCCAGACAAAAGCAGGTCGTTAGAAAAAATAACCAACGCTTTCCAGTGCTTATATTCACCAAATTTAGTACCTGCTTACGCCAAAAAATGTCCCGGGCCAGAATGGCAGGAATAAATCCCTGTGCCAGATGCCCAATACGATCATAATGGTTACGGGAAAATTCAAACCAGTCCTGTATCCAGAAACCTAAAGGCACTCTTGCATAGGTGTAATGGGCACCCACCACCAAAATAATCGAATGCACACAAATCAGGTAATAACTGATACGAGTTTAAGGAAAACTCTCTCGGGTATAAAACAGAAGTGGCAGAGTAATAATGACAGGGATCGTCTCCAACCACCAAGTAGGGCGATCATAGGGGTTAATCCAAGAGCAAACCATTACAGCAAGGATCAGAATCAGCAATACCAGCAATTCTTTGTTATTTGCAACCTTACCCTACTCATGCCCCCAACGGGGAAGCAGTGTTTGCTTAATACCCAAGTGATCGAGTATCCGAGCTACGACAAAATCCACCAAGTCATCAATAGTCTGTGGGTCCTGATAAAAGCCAGGCATCGCCGGCATTACCGTTACTCCTAACCGAGCCAGCTTAAGCATATTTTCTAAATGAATTTCCGATAGCGGTGTTTCACGGGGCACTACAATTAACTGGCGTTTTTCTTTTATTGCCACATCTGCTGCACGCTCAATTAAATTATTACTGGCACCACAAGCAATGGCAGACAGTGTTCCACCACTGGCTGGACAAATTACCATCGAAGCTGGTGAAGCAGAGCCTGAAGCCACTGAAGAAAACCAATCCCTAGAGGTATTCACCACAATTTGCCCGGGGTCAGCATCAAAATTTAAGGTAAGAAATTCTTCAAGGTTTGTTGCATCGCTATTCGCTTCATCATTAGGCAAGTCCAATTCTGTTTCTGTCTCAACAACCACTCGTGCAGCATCAGAGATCAAAAACTGTACCTGACAGTTTGCCTGTACCAGGCAATCGAGCAACCTCAGACCATATTGGGCGCCAGAGGCTCCGGTCATGGCTAATGTAACGGAACGATTATATTCTGACACTGGCTCTCTTCTCCCCACTCTCTATGTCTTTTCTTCCAGGCTATGTCTTTTTTCCAGGGCTGTTATCAACTTGCCATGAAAGCCGGAAAAACCACCGTTACTCATGACAACAATATGCGTTAGTCCATCAGCTGCTTTCAGGGTATGTTTTATTAGCGTATCTATATCATCCACAACTTTAGCAGGTACTGCACCACCACTAACAACTTCAGCCAATGACCAATCGATATTATCCGGCTGATACCAAAAGACCTGGTCAGCTAATTTCGTAGATTCTGCCAACTCACTTTTATGAATACCTAGTTTCATCGTATTCGAACGGGGTTCGATCACCGCAATAACCTTTTCACTGCCCACCTTATTTCTAACACCCTCCATCGTTGTCGCAATCGCTGTAGGATGGTGGGCAAAATCATCGTAAACCGAGATGCCATTAATAGTAGCCAACTTTTCCATTCGGCGTTTTACGCCCTTAAATTGGCATAATGCTTCACAAGCAACTGCTGGCTTTACTCCAACATGCCGAGCTGCCGCGATTGCAGCTAAACCATTGGCTGCATTGTGTACACCAGTCTGCCCCCAGCGAACACTCCCTTGCCTCTTGCCTTGAAGGCTCACTGAAAACACAGATCCATCCGCCTCAGTTAGCGACAGCTCCCAATCGCTCCCTTTTCCCTTACACTCTTTTCCCTTAAAAGGCGTCCCCATCGATTGCAACTCTGACCAACACCCCCGATCCAAAACATTTTGGATATTTTCATCATCGGAAGGTGTAACCACTAAACCTTTACTGGGTATGGTTCTAACAAAATGATGAAATTGGGTTTGAATCGCATTGAGATCAGCAAAAATATCAGCGTGATCAAATTCCAGATTATTCAGAATAGCCGTGCGGGGACGGTAATGAACAAACTTGGATCGCTTATCGAAAAAAGCGCTGTCGTATTCATCTGCCTCAACCACAAAGAAAGGAGAATCTCCCAAGCGTGCTGAAACATCAAAATTATTGGGTACTCCGCCAATCAGAAATCCAGGTTTCATCCCGGCATATTCCAAAATCCACGCCAACATACTGGAAGTCGTGGTTTTACCATGGGTACCCGCCACTGCCAGCACCCATTTCTCTTTCAAAAAATAATCACACAGCCATTGCGGGCCAGAGGTATAAGGAATCCGATTATCCAATACATATTCCACCGCGGGGTTGCCCCGCGACAATGCATTTCCAATGACGACCAAATCCGGTATCGGACTAAATTGCTTAGGGTCATATCCCTCGATTAACTCAATACCGGCTTTCTCAAGCTGTGTACTCATGGGAGGGTAAACATTGGTATCACAACCGGAAACGTGGTGCCCTGAGGTTTTAGCCAATTGGGCTAAAGAACCCATGAACGTGCCACAGACACCTAAAATATGAATATGCATTCGTCAAAACAGCCTGTAAATAAAAAATAGAAACCAAGAAAACAACATACAGAGCACAACATAGCCTAATTTCATCGCCATGCAACCCTTAGTTCTTACCTGCTAATAAATGATGTCGTTAAAAGTGGCGAAAATCACAAAAAAGCTACAAAGAAATGACATAAAAATGAAATCCGCATTACTTTCCAGTATGATCGCGGCTCCTGAAACAGGTGGCTAAATTATCCCTACAAAGGAAGCCCCATAAAGGGAGTTTCACAGAGCAAGCTTCAGAGGAAAAAAATGCCGAGCACTCCAGGTACAACAAAAGCTCCAAAGAAAAATGCCTTCTATGCGCAATCTGGCGGCGTCACTGCAGTTATTAATGCAAGTGCCTGTGGCGTGATTGAAGCTGCCCGTGAACACAGTGATAAAATCGGTCATGTCTACGCGGGGCGCAATGGTATTATTGGCGCATTACTTGAAGATCTCATCAATACCAGTGAAGAATCACCTCGTGCAATCGCCGCACTGCGCCATACGCCTTCTGGCGCTTTTGGTTCCTGCCGTTACAAACTCAAAAGCTTTGAAGAAAATAAAGCGGAATACGAACGACTAATCGACGTCTTTAAAGCCCATGATATTGGGTATTTTTTCTACAATGGTGGTGGTGATTCTGCCGACACCTGCCTTAAAGTTTCCCAGCTATCGGAGCAAATGGGATATCCCATTCAGGCTATCCATATTCCAAAAACTGTGGACAATGATCTCCCCTACACTGACAACTGCCCAGGTTTTGGTTCTGTTGCCAAATATGTAGCAGTATCAACTAAAGAGGCTAGCCTGGATATTGCCTCCATGTGTGAATCTTCTACCAAGGTCTTTATCTTGGAGGTGATGGGTCGTCACGCTGGCTGGATTGCCGCAGCAGGTGCACTGGCGGCTGAAGAAGCTGGTGATCCTCCACACATTATTTTGTTTCCAGAAATTCCTTTTTCTCAAGAAGAGTTTTTGGTTCGTGTTGAAGAAGCGGTAAAAGAGCACGGCTATTGCGTAGTCGTTGCCTCTGAAGGTGCACAATACGCCGACGGCACCCTAATCTCTGGCTCTATCACCAAGGATGCCTTTGGTCACCAACAGCTAGGTGGTGTTGCTCCTACATTGGCGACACTGGTCAAACAGAAGTTAGGTTACAAATATCATTGGGCACTGGCAGATTACTTACAACGTTCAGCCCGCCATATCGCATCGGCGACGGATGTGGAACAAGCCTATGCCGTTGGCCTTGCAGCAGTGGAATATGCACTTGCTGGCAAAAGCTCGGTAATGGTCACCATTGAACGAAACCAAGGGGAAACCTATTCCTGGAGTCTAGGCGAAGCACCATTGGAACATGTGGCCAATCAAGAGAAAATGATGCCCCGAAGCTATATCACCGAAGATGGCTATGGTGTGACCCAGGAAGGTCTCGATTACCTCTCACCGCTGATCCAGGGAGAAGATTACCCACCCTACAATAACGGTATCCCTCAGTATGTGAGGCTGGCAAAAGTTCCGGTAGAGAAAAAGCTCAACACACCTTTTGAAGTGTAAGGCTTACAGAAATATCAGCTTAGGGGATCTCTGAAAAACGTAGGCGAGGCAGCGAGTGCAAGGCAAAAATTGGCGAAAAGAGGGAGTTTATACATCATAAATGACCGATTTGAGCCAATATTTAACGCAGCAACCGCAACGCAGGTAGTTTTTCAGAGGTTCCTTAGCTTTCTAACATAAACGTCACTGGGCCATCGTTACATAGGGATACCTTCATACTGGCCCCAAAAACTCCCGCCGCAACCTGTGGGCATACCTCCGCAGCTTGTGCCAAAAAATAATCATACAAAGCCTCGGCCTGCTCCGGTGGTGCCGATGTGGTAAAACTTGGCCTCAATCCCTTTTGAGTAGCCGCCGCTAGGGTAAACTGGGAAACCACCAACAAACCTCCTTCAGCCTGATGCACATTCAAATTCATCTTGTCATTTTCATCCGGGAAAATTCGATAATGCATCACTTTGTGCAATAATTTTTTAGCCGACTCTTCTGTATCTTCCCGCTGTACACCCAGCAGCAATAAAATACCTCGACCTATATCACCAACAACCTCGCCATCTACTTCAACACTGGCATGGCTCACTCGTTGAATTAGTCCTAACATCGCTGCTCTACCCTTTTACTACATTACTTGGCTCACCCGCCAAAAATGCCTTAATATTTTCCACCACTTGGACTATTAATCGCTGACGAGACTCTTTTGCCACCCAGGCACTGTGAGGCGTAACGATTAAGTTGGGAATTTCTGGGCTCAACAGGGGGTTGCCATTTTTAGGCGGTTCTTCGGTCAACACATCCACTCCAGCGCCAGCAATCACACCATATTCCAGGGCTTCAACTAATGCCTGCTCGTCGACAATACCACCACGGGCACAATTCACCAGTAGTGCAGAATTTTTCATCATGGCTGATTGCTTACGACCAATCAGGTTGCGGGTTTCCTCAGTCAATGGGCAGTGCAAACTGATCACATCGGCCTCCGCCAGCAATTTATCAAAGGGTATTCGGTCAGTGCCATCCATTTTCTCAGTATCATTACTGTGCCTCCAAGGCAAAGCTGCCACCTCAACATTCATACCAAAAGCACGACCGATATCAGCCACCTTCTTACCCAACTGTCCATAACCAACAATGCCCAATATTTTTCCCTCAAGCTCATGGACTGGGAAATCGAGTAGGCAGAAGAACGGACTCTCAGACCAACGACCATCGAGGGCCGACACATTGTAATCTGGTAATTTTGTTGTCAGCGCAAGAATCAACGCCCACGTATGCTGCACTACAGAAGCTGTGCCATAACCCACAACATTCGTTACTACCACGCCTCTGGCTTTAGTGGTATTAAGGTCAATCACGTTGGTGCCTGTCGCCAGCACACCAATATATTTAAGCCCAGGAGCAACCGATAGTTCCGCTTCCCCTATTGGCGCTTTATTGGTTAAAACAACCTCTGCATCGGTAATACGATCAACGACTTCTTCAGGCTGACTTGTATCATAAATGGTCCATTCAATCGGCAATCCGGTGATTGACCCAAGATCTACATCACTGGGGCCCAGACTGTCTGCATCGAGAATTACACCTTTCATCTTCTGTGCCTTAACGTTATCTTGGTAATGATAATGAGCCTAGAACGACAATTAATTCAAAAAAGACTGTCTGGAAGTTTACCTCATGTCCTCTAAACCACGCATTACTATCCACTACTGCCCTCGATGCAATTGGCTACTAAGATCCGCGTGGCTGGCCCAGGAATTACTCTCAACCTTTGAAAATGATTTAGATGAAGTCGCATTAAAGCCTTCGGAACAAAGTGGCTTTTTTGAAATCAGATTAGATCATCAAGTCATTTGGGAACGTAAATGTGATGGAGGGTTTCCTGAAGCCAAAGTACTCAAACAAAGGGTTCGGGACTGTATAGACCCCAATCGCTCACTAGGCCATTCCGACAGCTAAACTTGAGGCTCTATTGCCTCTGCAACCTTCGCAGAGCTCTATTAATAACCACTATAGTACTGACCTCTTCTCTTCTGTCATAATGGGCGACTTCATAATAGAAAAATAAGAGGGATAGCCAGATGTCTGAACGGTTGTTGGGGATCTATGAAAAACTAATTTTGCGTCACCCCGTGGCCTCCATCATTGCAGTCATTATTGTTGCAATCGCGATGGCATTTGGCCTACCAAACTTTAAATTGGATGCCTCTGCCGACTCCCTTACCCTAGAGAACGATACATCCCTGGCCTATTTCCGGGAATCACTGCAACGCTATGGCAGCAGTGACTTTCTCGTCGTCACTTACACCCCCTACAAGGGAGATTTGTTTGATGATGAAAACTTAAACACGCTTGCTGAAATACGTGATGAACTAAAAGGTATTAAAGGTGTTGAGACTGTCACATCCATGCTGGACGTCCCCCTGCTTTACAGCCCAAAAGTCTCCGTCACCAAACTGAAAGAAGACCCTCGCACACTGCTTCAAGAAGACACCGACCGCAGTATGGCGAAAACTGAATTCCTAGAAAGCCCTATCTACCGCGATCTGATTCTCAGCAAAGACGGACAAACCACCGCTCTACTTGCAACCATGGAATTGGATAAGAAATATCTCGAGCTGGTCAACCAGCGTGACACTTTAAGGATCAAACGCGATACTGAGGGTCTTTCTCCAGAAGAAATCATCGAACTCGAACGGGTTAGTAAAGAATTTCTGGACTACCGGACTATTCGTGCCGCAGAAGAGCACGCTCGCGTTGCCGACATTCGTACGAAAATGGCTAAATTTAAAGACCGTGCCGAAGTCTTCCTTGGCGGCCCAAGTATGATTACCGCCGATATGGTGGACTTTATTAAAAGTGATTTGAATGTCTTTGGTACCGGTATTGTACTCTTCATCATTATCACCCTGGCTGTTATTTTCCGTCAGTTCCGTTGGGTTTTACTGCCCTTGGCTACCTGTATTCTGTCTGTAGAAATTATCCTGGGCTATCTCAGCTGGATTGACTGGCGCCTAACAGTCATTTCATCTAACTTTGTATCACTACTATTAATTATCACTCTGGCTCTGACTATTCACTTAATTGTTCGCTACCGTGAACTACACCGTGAATTCCCTGACAAAGATCAATTTGACCTGGTACGCGATACCGTTAACTACATGGCTCGCCCCTGCCTCTATACCGTACTCACCACTATTGTTGCCTTTGTTTCCCTCGTGGTCAGTGATATTCGCCCGGTGATCGACTTTGGCTGGATGATGACCATCGGCATCGTACTGGCACTGATTCTTGCCTTTATCATTATTCCTGCCGGAATGATGATTTGGGGCAAGGGAGAAAATACTGACAAAGGTGATAATTCTGCCGTCTATACCCTCTATTTCTCACGTTTTACCGAAAAGCATGGTGGCTTGGTACTTGGGCTCGCATTATTGGCAGCCATAGTAAGTGCCTGGGGAATCAGCCAACTCAAAGTAGAAAATCGCTTTATTGATTACTTCCGCTCTGATACCGAAATTTATCAAGGGCTATCGGTTATTGATGCCAAGCTGGGGGGTACAACACCATTCGATATTATTCTGGATGCCCCCCCTCAATTAGTTGATGAGGGCACCGTTAGTTTTGATGAACTCATTAATGAAGTAGAAGCAGAAGAATCAGAACCTGTTGATGATCCTTATGGTGACCCCTTTGCTGGTATGTATGCCGATAGTGATAAAGGCCCTGAAGGCTCGCAGGAAGAAGCTGGATCAATAGAAGAAGAAAACGATCCGTTTGCTGGGTTCTATGCTGACGAAGAGACTGACACCACAACAGATGCAGCAGAAGCGGCAAATGATCCATTTGCTGGGTTCTATGCTGACGAAGAGACTGATGCCACTACTGATGCAGTGGATGACCCTTACGGCGATCCCTTTGGTGGTGACGATTTTGAAGACGACTTTGGTGACGATGACTCTGGCGACCTGGAAGTCGTTGAAGATAGCTACTGGCTGACCAGTGCGGGGATCGAAGACCTGAGAAAGCTTCATGTCTATCTCGAATCATTGCCGGAAGTCGGCAAAGTAAGCTCGCTGGTTACGGTAACTGATGTTGCCTCAGATCTATCCGGCCACAAACTCAACGACCTTGAGCTCGCCTTTATGTCGCTGATGCTGTCGCCAGAAAATGCCAAATTACTACTTGATCCGTATATTGATGAGAAGAACAACCAAGCTCGTATCACCATGCGTATTAACGAAACCCAGGGTGAGCTAAATCGCAACGAACTGTTGAAACAAATTCATACATTTGCGATTGAAGAAGCGGGTTTCGATGAAAAACAGGTCAACTTTACGGGCCTACTCGTGCTGTATAACAACATGCTTCAAAGCCTGTTTACCTCACAGATTCTGACCCTGGGTACCGTATTCCTCGGTATTATGGCCATGTTCCTGGTGCTGTTCCGTTCTATCTCAATTTCCCTGATTGCCATCCTGCCCAATATGCTGGCAGCCTGTGTAGTCTTGGGCGGTATGGGTATTGCCGGTGTCCCCCTTGATATGATGACCATTACTATTGCGGCCATTACCGTAGGTATTGGTGTAGACCACGCCATCCACTACATTACCCGTTTTAAACGGGAGTTTGCCGTAGACGGTGATTATATTGCCTCCATGCATAGGGCACATGCCAGTATTGGTCGGGCACTGTTTTACACTGCCATGACCATTATTGTGGGCTTCTCCATCCTGGCATTGTCCAACTTTATTCCATCGGTTTATTTCGGACTATTGACTGGCCTGGCCATGCTGGCGGCACTGTTAGGCTCCATGACCTTGCTGCCCAAGCTGATCCTGATCTTTAAACCTTTAGGGAAATAGCACTGATCCTGATCTACCGGGGCCTTTTACAGGCCCCGGTACATTACCCCACTTATACTCTACTCTTTCCAAATCATCCCAACTCAATACTCTACCTGACCTACCTCAACTAAACGGTCTATCTAACCTACAGTCCACTTTCTTCACCCATACTTTCTTCTAAACTGTTATTACACAAACCATTTAATATCATCCACTCAAAAGAAGACATCAACCACTCCCATGATCGCCTTCACCAATTGATCACCAGTTATAAAGACAGTGAGGCTATAGGCATCCCCCTATCCTCACTGCTGAATATTAATCGTGAGGTTTTGGTATCGAATCAAACTTTGGCTAATGCGGTGGGAGAGTTGGTGACTGAAAAGTAACACCCCAATTACCGGTAAATTAGAAATACAGCAAGTCATTTATTCGATCGTATGAATCATTAGTTCGAAGACTGTAACGAATTTCTCTTTACGTTTTTTTCCGCTCTTCACTCTCTAATGCTCAGGCTTTTTTAACCGCTTAGCGCTGCTATACTCTGCTGCATTCAAAAATACTGATTGGAGTAGGTGAATGCGTATTGAAGACAAAGTTGCAGTGATAACCGGCGCAGCCAGTGGTATTGGCCAGTCAGTTTCTAAATTAATGGCTGACAAAGGCGTAAAAAAGATTGCCGTTGTTGATATGACAGATCGTATTGAAGAGGTTGCTGCTGACATCAATGCTAAAATTGGGCGTGATGTTGCTGTGGCTTTTCAGGGGGATGTCACCGATACCGAATTCCGTCAATCTGTTTATGATCAGATGGAGAAAAACTACGGGCTGGTCAGTATCTGTGTGCCAGCAGCAGGTATTACGCGGGATGACCTGGCTGTCCGTGTCGATCGAGAAACGGGAAAAGCCAATATTTATCCCCAGGAAAATTTCGAAATGG
>JALQUJ010000067.1 GCA_023263825.1 Porticoccus sp. | reverse complement strand
TAACGCACCGGAAGAACGTGAGCGCGGTATTACCATCGCAACATCTCACGTGGAGTACGACTCCCCTACACGTCACTACGCCCACGTTGACTGTCCAGGACACGCGGATTATGTGAAAAACATGATCACCGGTGCAGCCCAAATGGACGGTGCTATCCTGGTATGTGGTGCAACAGATGGTCCTATGCCTCAAACCCGTGAGCACATCCTGCTGTCTCGTCAGGTAGGTGTACCTTACGTTGTTGTCTTCCTGAACAAAGCAGACCTGCTGGCAGAAGACTGTGGCGGTGTAGGCTCAGAAGAATACAACGAAATGTTGGAATTGGTAGAAATGGAACTGCGCGAGCTGCTCGACACTTACGAATTCCCAGGTGATGACACACCAATTATTGCAGGTTCTGCATTGATGGCGTTGGAAGGTAACGACGACAATGAGCTGGGTACTACTGCTGTTAAGAAATTGGTAGAAGCTTTGGATGAATACATTCCTGAGCCAGAGCGTGCTGTTGATGGTGCATTCCTGATGCCTATCGAAGACGTATTCTCCATCTCTGGTCGTGGTACCGTAGTCACCGGTCGTGTAGAGCGTGGCATCATCAACGTAGGTGAAGAAATCGAAATCGTTGGTATCAAAGACACCACAACCACTACTTGTACCGGTGTAGAAATGTTCCGCAAGCTGCTAGACGAAGGTCGTGCTGGTGAGAACGTTGGTATCCTCTTGCGTGGTACCAAGCGTGAAGAAGTCGAGCGTGGTCAAGTACTGGCCAAGCCTGGTTCAATTACACCCCACACCAAATTCGAAGCAGAAGTCTACGTACTGTCTAAAGATGAAGGTGGTCGTCACACGCCGTTCTTTAAAGGCTACCGTCCACAGTTTTACTTCCGTACGACTGATGTAACCGGTGCCTGTGAGCTGCCTGACGGTGTAGAAATGGTGATGCCCGGTGACAACGTCCAAATGACTGTTGAATTGATCGCGCCGATTGCGATGGAAGACGGTCTGCGCTTCGCGATTCGTGAAGGTGGTCGTACAGTAGGTGCAGGTGTTGTAGCGAAGATCCTCGACTAATCGACAGATCTTGTACAATACCGATGCTCACTTTTTAAGGTGGGTATCAGATAAAAAGGCTGCCCTTATGTTGGTGCATGGGGTGGCCTTTTTTGTGCCTGATGGTTTTTGTATTTTCAGTGCATAATAGTGTTATGGAAAATCGTGATCAGGAAGGTAGTCGTCAAGAGGGTAGCTATCAAGAAGGTGGTCAGGCTCCAACTATGAACCGGAATTTTTTGATAGTGGGCTGGGTTGTAGTTATTGCATTGTTGACCTTGGTGGCAGGTCAGTGGGAGGAGCGGCAGCATAACCCTAATCAGCAGCCTATCACTCAGCTAAGTGTTGAGAGTTCTCCGGAGGTTGTGCTTCAGAGAAACCGTTATGGCCATTATGTGACTTCGGGTTTGATCAACGGTTAGGAAGTGACATTGCTGTTGGATACCGGCGCGACCTATGTATCGGTGCCAGAGAATCTTGCTGATAGGTTGGGGTTAAGGAAGATGGCTCGAGGGCAAGCGAGTACAGCAAATGGTATTGTTGATACCTACCTGACAAGAATTGAGCGTTTAAGTATTGGTGGTATTGAGGTTTATGATGTTGCTGCCAGTATTAATCCTGGAATGAATCATGACACCAGTATTTTGTTGGGAATGTCGGTATTGAAAAATATTGAGTTTACTCAGCGGGGTGACCAGCTAATATTGAGGTTGGTGGATTAAATTTAGCTGTTTTAAAAAGAGTGCTTTTAAAAACAATTGTTTTAGAAAAGTATTTTAAAAATTAAAGCCCCGATGGTATGCACCAGCGGGGCTTTTTAATAAGAGTTTGCTTTTAAAGGCAGTAATTAACCCTTATTTCTTTTCGTTCTCTTTTCTTTCTTTCACTTCAGCAATAACAGCTTCTGCAACGCTGTTAGGGCAAGGCATGTAGTGGGAGAACTCCATAGAGAACTGGCCGCGACCTGAAGTCATGGTGCGAAGGTGACCGATGTAGCCAAACATTTCTGCCAGCGGAACATCAGCTTTGATGCGAACACCTGTTGTACCGGGCTCTTGATCTTTGATCATGCCGCGACGACGGTTCAAGTCACCGATCACATCACCAACATGGTCATCAGGCGTATATACATCAACTTTCATGATAGGCTCAATCAGCTGAGGGCCAGCTTTCGGCATAGACTGGCGGAAAGCACCTTTTGCGGCGATTTCAAATGCAACAGCCGAGGAGTCAACGGCGTGGAAGCCACCATCGTATAGTTCGATTTCAACATCCAGTACAGGATAGCCAGCTAGAGGTCCTTCTTCCATCATGCCTTGGAAGCCTTTCTCAATGGCTGGGAAGAATTCTTTTGGTACGTTACCGCCAACAACGGTAGAGTTGAATACAAAACCAGAGCCGGGTTCGCCAGGTTTGATACGGTAATCAATTTTACCAAACTGACCAGAACCACCTGATTGCTTCTTGTGGGTATAGCTGTCTTCAATTTCTTGGGTGATGGTTTCGCGGTAGGCTACCTGTGGTTGGCCTACATCTAGCTCAACACCATAAGTACGCTTGAGGATATCCACTTTAATATCCAGGTGAAGTTCGCCCATACCTTTAAGGATGGTTTCGCCTGAATCTTCGTCAGTTTCAACACAGAAGGTGGGGTCTTCAGCAACCATTTTACCAATAGCAACACCCATTTTCTCAGAACCACCTTTATCTTTCGGTGAGACAGAGATAGAGATTACTGGCTCGGGGAAGACCATAGGTTCCAATGTGCAAGGGTTTTTCTGGTCACAAAGGGTATGACCAGTTTGAACATTCTTCATACCAACGATGGCTAAAATATCTCCGGCCTGTGCGCGGCTGAGCTCGGTGCGCTCATCGGCGTGCATTTCAACCATACGGCCGATACGCTCAGTTTTTCCAGTAAAGGAATTGAGGATCGTGTCACCTTTATTCAGTACGCCGGAATAGACGCGGACAAAGGTGAGTGCGCCAAAGCGGTCATCCATGATTTTAAATGCTAGGGCACGGAAAGGTTCGTCGGTAGAAACAGTAGCTACTTCACCTGTAGGTTCACCCACTTCGTCCGTCAGCGGCTGAGGATTAACTTCTGTTGGGCTAGGCAGGTAATCAACAACAGCATCCAATACCAGTTGGACACCTTTGTTCTTAAAGGCAGATCCACAGTAGGTTGGGAAGAAGTCCAGAGCGATAGTACCTTTACGGATGCATTTCTTGATGTCATCCATAGAGACTTCTTCCCCTTCCATGTAGGCCATCATGATATCGTCGTCTTGTTCAACGGCAGTTTCAATAAGTTTCTCGCGGTATTCAGCAACTTGGTCAACCATGTCCCCTGGAATATCGACAACTTCAAAATTCTCTGGCAATCCAGAGTCATCCCAGACATAGGCAGTTTCAGACAGAATATCGACTACGCCAACAAAGTCATCTTCACGACCAATAGGCAGGGTCATCACCAGTGGGTTGGCACCCAAAACTTTTTCAACTTGGCCAACAACACGCAGGAAGTCAGCGCCGATGCGATCCAGTTTGTTGACGAAGATAATCCGTGCAACTTCTGATTCGTTGGCGTAACGCCAGTTGGTTTCTGATTGTGGTTCAACACCGCCAGAGCCACAGAAAACACCAACGCCACCATCAAGTACTTTCAGGGAGCGGTAAACTTCAACGGTAAAGTCAACGTGCCCTGGAGTATCAATAATGTTGAAGCGGTGGTCTTTCCAGAAGCAGGTTGTTGCTGCTGACTGAATAGTAATGCCGCGCTCAGCTTCTTGTTCCATGAAGTCAGTAGTAGATTCGCCATCGTGAACCTCACCAGTTTTATGGATTTTACCGGTTAGCTTAAGGATACGTTCTGTCGTAGTAGTTTTACCCGCATCAACGTGGGCGAAAATACCAATGTTTCTATAGTGAGATAAATCAGTCATTGTCATGCTCAATATTTACTAGGGCCAAAAAATGCGCAGAATTATACAGGTTTCTGTTGGATAAATGAGCAAAAAATATGGAATAACTAACGATAAAGTAGAAAAAAATAAGGAAGTTGCCTCTGTTGGGTCGTTTTAGGGTGGTTGATAATGAAAAAATAACTTTTTGAATAAATATTCGAGAGTAATGGCTGGGAAATACCGCCTTATTCGATAAGGAGATTGACACTGGCAAAATGGTGTATAAGATGGCGCATCTTGATGATGCGTATGAAGTCATAGTCAGGCGTTCTCTATTTGTTGTTGAATGAATAGTGGCTGGTTTTATAGCTGGTCGCTGATTTATTTATAAGTTAAGTCGCTTGGTATGTTATGTGTTGTTTAACAATTGGGTTTAGGTTGCCAGATATTATTTTTTGAGGGCTAGCGCTGTGGCAAAAGAAAAGTTTGAACGTAATAAGCCCCACGTGAATGTGGGCACAATTGGTCACGTTGACCATGGTAAAACGACACTGACAG
>JALQUJ010000059.1 GCA_023263825.1 Porticoccus sp. | reverse complement strand
AAAGTAAATGTGAATGCTGTCGCTTTTGGGTTTATCGACACTCGGCTCACCTCTGCGGCCTCAGGTGTTTCTACAATCGAGGTCGAGGGTAAAGAAATAAAGGTCGGTGTTAGTGAGGAGGTATTGCAGATAGTTGATACGTTGATTCCACTGGGGCGTTCAGGGACACCGGAGGAGGCAGCGGGAGCGGTTTATTTATTTTGTACTCCAGAATCAAATTATATCAGTGGTCAGACCGTAGTTGTGGGTGGTGGTTTTGAGCTTTAGACTTAGTTTGTAGAAACATTGTCCTCAATATTTAGTTGCTATCGTGATACTTACAATAATTTCGTGGTGTTAGCCCGGTCCAATGTTTGAATGCGCGAGTAAATGATCGAGGTTCGGCAAAGCCAACAATCTCGGAAACCTCATCGACGGATAGTTTTTCTTTCACAAGTTTATCAATGGCGACCTCCCTACGGATATTATCCTTAATGATTTGGTAACTAGTGCCTTCCTGTTGCAATCGGCGGTATAAGGTTAGGGCACTAAGATCCATTTGTTCTGCTAGAGCTTCTATTTTTGGAAACATTAATTTAAAAGAGTCTGGGTGATCATTACTGGTGGTCATGATAAATCGTTCAATTTGAGCTTCCAGGCTGCTGTCTTCTCCAGGTATGGTCATGATATCTGTTGGGTGATTGTACAGAAAAACTTCCAACTCTTTTGAGCTGCGAATCAGTGGCTTGTCCAAATATAGAGCGTCAAAAAAAAGGCTGTTCCTGGGTTGGTTAAAGGATAGCTTTCCTGGGAACATAATTTGCAATTCATTCCGATGCTTAGGAGCCGAGTGGATAAAGTGGGTCTCCCGTAAGCGAACAGCTTCCCCGATATACCAACTGGGAAACCGATGCCAGATCACCATTAAATATTCCGTAAGAAAATGTCCATAGTCCAATTCAGGTTGTTTCAACTCAAAGCTCAATTCCCCAGTGTTGGCCCTGGTCATCAGTTGTATTTCAACAGACTGATTAATTAACCGATAAAAATGTGCTGTTTTTTCTAGAAGCTCCCTGAAGGTTTTACATGTCTGGATTAACTCGCAAAGGGTGAAAAAAATGCCGTATTTACAGGGTTGAGCCGTAAATCCCATAAACTCATCATCAAGTTCCTGTTGTACTAAGCGGAATAAGCGGGCTACCTGATCTGTGTGGACTCGGTTGGAGGTTTGTTCAACCTGCGTCGGGTTAATCCCTGCACGGGCTAGTAGGACCCGATGGTCGACACCTAGTAGCTGAATACCATGCAAGCTTGTGAGCACATGGTAGTGCGAAATAGTAGCCATATGTCAGTGCTCCAATGAGGCAGTTTATTAATTGGTGAGTTTGTTGTTAATTGTAGTGGTAAATTGGCCAAATTTTATATTTATATGTAATATTTTGTGAGTTTTTTGGAAAAAAAAGGACCTTGTCTCAAAGCGGATGCTATTTCATAGTGTCAACTTAGCAGGTTGCTTATTAAAAGTACGAATTAAAGGTGTTAATGAGGGGGGATGTACGTGTTGCAGCTCACCAGAAAATATTTCCCAAGTTTGTATTAGGAATGTATTGATTAGAATAACGCAAGGTGGACTGGTTAGCTGGGTGTTATTCAACTATACCCAATGTAGCCAGACTTTATGCGTCTGGGGCTATGAATAAAGCTCGAATTTTTTTGAGGTAGTATTTAATGACAGATATTTCAAAACCCTCTTATTCTGATTGGGTTGATTTGGCGACGAAAGAAACTCGGGGAAAATCTCCGGATGATTTGGTTTGGGAAACGCCTGAAGGTATCCCTGTTAAACCCCTTTATACCGCTGAAGATGTAGCAGATCTTGAATATCAGGATAGCTTGCCAGGCTTTGCACCTTTTAAGCGTGGACCAAAAGCGACTATGTATGCAGGTCGCCCCTGGACAGTTCGCCAATATGCTGGTTTTTCTACCGCTGAAGAATCCAATGCCTTTTACCGTCGTAACCTGGCTGCTGGTCAGCAGGGTCTGTCCGTGGCATTTGATTTAGCGACTCACCGGGGTTATGACTCAGATCATGAGCGCGTGGTTGGAGATGTCGGTAAAGCGGGTGTAGCCATTGATTCCGTTGAAGACATGAAAGTTCTGTTTGATGGTATTCCTCTGGATAAAGTTTCTGTCTCCATGACCATGAATGGAGCTGTGCTTCCCGTAATGGCCAACTACATTGTGGCCGCTGAAGAACAAGGGGTAACACCTGATAAGCTAGCTGGCACATTACAGAACGATATTCTGAAAGAATTTATGGTGCGTAATACATACATTTACCCACCGGTACCTTCCATGCGTATTGTCTCCGACATTATCGGTTACACCGCAGAATATATGCCTAAGTTTAATTCCATTTCCATTTCCGGTTACCACATGCAGGAAGCGGGAGCGACTAATGTTCAGGAATTGGCATTTACCATTGCCGACGGTATTGAGTATGTAAGAACAGCTATCGACAGTGGTCTGGATGTGGATAAGTTTGCGCCACGGTTATCCTTTTTCTTTGCCATCGGTATGAACTTCTTTATGGAGATTGCCAAATTGCGTGCGGCCCGAATTTTGTGGTCCACTTTAATGAAAGAAAAGTTTGACCCAAAAAATGAAAAGTCGCTGATGTTACGGACACATTGCCAGACTTCTGGTGTGAGCTTGACCAGTAAAGACCCCTACAACAATGTGATGCGGACGACCATTGAGGCCATGTCAGCTGTATTGGGTGGTACTCAGTCGTTGCATACCAATGCATTGGATGAAGCACTGGCATTACCTACAGACTTCTCTGCTCGTATTGCTCGAAACACTCAATTGGTTCTTCAGGAAGAAACAGGTATTACCAATGTGGTAGACCCGTTAGCGGGCTCCTATTATGTGGAGTCGCTGACTGACCAGCTGGTGAAAGAAGCCCGTA
Source organism: Porticoccus sp. (assembly GCA_023263825.1). Lineage (GTDB taxonomy): Bacteria > Pseudomonadota > Gammaproteobacteria > Pseudomonadales > Porticoccaceae > Porticoccus. The sequence continues at coordinate 7,021 of JALQUJ010000059.1, read as the reverse complement.
TTTTGATTGATGAAGTAGAATATATGGGCGGTATGACCAAGGCTGTAGAGTCAGGCATGCCAAAATTATGTATTGAACAAGCTGCCGCATTACGTCAGGCTCGAATTGATCGTGGTGAGGAAGTGATTGTTGGTGTGAATAAATATCAATTGGAAGAAGAGCCCGACGTGGAAATTCTTGATATTGATAACACTGCTGTGCGTGAAGCACAGGTGGCTCAATTGAAAAAAATTCGTTCTGAACGCGATGCCGATGCCTACCAGAAAACCCTTGATGCATTGACTGAAGCGGCAAGAACGGGTGAAGGTAATTTATTGGAATTGGCTGTTGATGCGGCCAGAGCGAGGGCGACTGTGGGTGAAATTTCAGATGCTTTAGAAAAGGACTGGGGTCGTCATCAGGCTGAAACTCGCACCATTAGTGGTGTTTATGGTTCAGCTTATGAAGGTGATCAGGATTTCGCTGATATTCAAAAAAGTGTGGAAGCATTTGCTGCGGAAGCAGGGCGTCGGCCGCGTATGCTAGTAGCAAAAATGGGACAGGATGGCCATGACCGCGGTGCCAAGGTAATTGCCACAGCCTTTGCAGATATAGGTTTTGATGTGGACATCAGTCCAATGTTTCAAACCCCGGAAGAGGCTGCCCGCATGGCAGTAGAGAATGATGTTCATGTAGTGGGTGTATCTTCGCAAGCTGCTGGGCACAAAACCTTGGTGCCTCAGTTGATAGCAGCTTTGGAAAAACAGGGTGCAAACAATATCAAGGTAGTTTGTGGTGGAGTGATTCCTCCACAGGATTATCAGGCACTTTACGATGCTGGTGTGGCGGCGGTTTATGGCCCGGGTACTAACATTCCCTCAGCGGCAGCGGAAGTATTGCAATTACTTAATCGTGATTAGGTTGAAACTTAATCAGTTATTTTTAGTAAGTAATTATCTAAGATCAAGAACAATAAAGCAGTGGTAAAAATAGGAGAGCACTATGCACGAGATCATCGAGCAGCTGGAAGAAAAGCGTAAAAAAGCGCACCTCGGTGGTGGTCAAAAGCGTATTGATGCCCAGCATTCAAAGGGCAAATTAACAGCGAGAGAGCGAATTGAGTTACTGCTTGACCCCGATACTTTTGAAGAATGGGATACCTTTGTAGAACATCGTTGCACAGATTTTGGTATGGATCAGGATCACACGCCCGGTGATGGTGTGGTGACGGGCTACGGTACAATTAATGGTCGCTTGGTATTTGTATTCAGCCAGGACTTCACTGTATTCGGTGGTTCACTATCTGAGACACATGCAGAAAAAATCTGCAAAGTGATGGAACATGCCATGAAGGTGGGTGCACCCATTATTGGCCTTAATGATTCCGGTGGCGCACGTATCCAAGAGGGTATTGCTTCATTGGGCGGCTATGCCGATGTATTCCAGCAAAATGTAATGGCTTCCGGTGTTATTCCTCAGATTTCAATGATCATGGGGCCTTGTGCTGGAGGTGCGGTTTACTCTCCAGCCATTACTGATTTCATCTTTATGGTGAAAGATAGTTCCTACATGTTTGTTACCGGCCCTGACGTAGTGAAAACGGTAACTCACGAGACAGTGACTGCTGAAGAGCTTGGTGGTGCCGTGACCCATTCCAGTAAATCCGGAGTGTCAGACCTGGCCTTTGAGAATGACGTCGATGCATTGGTAAAACTTCGTCAGTTTGTGAGCTACCTGCCAGCTAACAATCAGGAAAAACCGCCAGTATGGCCGACAGATGATCCTGCGGATCGTGCAGAAATGTCACTGGATACCCTAATTCCTGACGATCCTAATAAGCCTTACGACATGAAAGAGTTGATCGTTAAAGTGGCTGATGAAGGCAGCTTCTTCGAATTGCAGCCGGATTATGCTGGCAACTTGGTGATTGGGTTTGTTCGTATAGAAGGTTCAACAGTTGGTGTCGTGGCTAACCAGCCTATGGTACTGGCTGGATGCTTGGATATTGATGCTTCTCGTAAAGGTGCTCGTTTCATCCGCTTCTGCGATGCCTTCAATATTCCAGTGCTGACCTTTGTTGATGTTCCAGGCTTTATGCCGGGTACTAGCCAGGAATATGGCGGCATTATTAAGCACGGCGCTAAACTGCTCTATGCCTATGCAGAATGTACAGTGCCTAAGGTAACCGTCATTACTCGTAAAGCTTATGGTGGTGCTTATGATGTGATGTCATCTAAACACTTGCGCGGTGATGTGAACCTGGCATGGCCTTCAGCTGAAATTGCGGTAATGGGACCTAAAGGTGCAGTAGAAATCATTTTCCGTAAAGACATCGGCGATCCCGAAAAAATTGCGGCTCGTGAAGCGGAATATCGCGAGAAGTTTGCTAACCCCTTCATTGCCGGTAAACGTGGCTTTATCGATGATGTGATCATGCCTCATCACACACGCAGGCGGGTTGCACGTTCTCTGGCAATGCTTCGTGAAAAAGATATAGAAAATCCATGGCGTAAGCACGGCAACATCCCTCTGTAAGCTACTGCGCTCGATGATACGGTGTTAAATATGCACTCAGAATGCTCATTTACTCAATGTAAACTCCGCATCTTCACACATATTTGCCTAGTATCATCATCGCTCGTGACGCTTACAGAAAAATGTGGTCGTTAAGAGAAAAAATGGGAAAGTAAAAAATCATCGAATTTGGAAAAGAAGATTAAAGCTATGTTTAAAAAAATTCTTGTAGCTAATAGGGGCGAGATCGCCTGTCGGGTTTTTCGTACTGCCAAAGCCATGGGTATTGGTACCGTTGCTGTGTATTCCGATGCGGATAGAGATGCATTACATGTGAGCATGGCAGATGAGGCTGTGCATATTGGCCCAGCAGCATCGGCGGAAAGTTATCTGGTCATCGAGAAAATTATCGATGCCTGTAAACAAACTGGTGCTGATGCCGTGCACCCTGGCTATGGCTTCCTTTCAGAAAACAAAACTTTTTGCCAAGCCTTGGATAAAGCAGGTATTGCTTTTATTGGCCCAGGTGAGCATGCGATCGAATCAATGGGCGACAAGATTACGTCTAAGTTGATTGCTGAAAAAGCAGGCGTAAATACTATTCCAGGTTATACGGATGTTGTTCGTGATTCAGAGCATGCCGTGGAGATTTCTGCTGATATTGGTTATCCCGTGATGTTGAAAGCCTCTGCTGGTGGTGGCGGTAAGGGTATGCGGGTTGCCTGGAATGAAGAAGAATGTCGCGATGGTTTTGAGCGCGCTACCAACGAAGCCCGCTCCAGCTTTGGCGACGACAGAGTTTTTATTGAGAAATTTATTCAAGAGCCACGCCATATTGAAATTCAGGTGATGGCAGATAGCCATGGTAATGTGGTTTACCTGGGCGAGCGTGAATGTTCTATCCAGCGTCGTCACCAAAAAGTTATTGAAGAAGCACCATCGCCATTTTTGACTGAAGAGGTTCGTCAAAAAATGGGTGAGCAATCTGTTGCTCTCGCCAAGGCGGTAGATTACAAATCTGCAGGTACCGTAGAGTTCATTGCTGATGCAGGCATGAATTTCTACTTTCTGGAAATGAATACGCGTCTACAGGTAGAACACCCGGTTACAGAATACGTCACAGGCCAGGATCTGGTTGAGTTGATGATTCGCGTGGCAGCGGGTGAAAAACTGCCGCTGGTTCAAGAAGACGTAACCCTTACCGGTTGGGCGATGGAAACCCGAGTTTACGCTGAGGATCCATTCCGTAACTTTATGCCATCTACTGGCCACCTGGTTCGTTATATCCCACCGGAAGGTGAAGGTGTGCGTGTGGATACCGGGGTGTATGAAGGTGGTGAGGTGTCCATGTTCTATGATCCCATGATTGCCAAGCTGATTACCTACGGTAAAGACCGTAAAGAAGCGACGGACAGAATGGTCGATGCATTAGATGGCTATTACATTCGTGGCGTAAATCACAATATCAGTTTCCTCAATGCTTTGATGGTGCACCCACGATTTGTGGCAGGAAAGCTGACAACTAATTTTATTGCTGAAGAATATCCTCAAGGCTTTAGTGCAGATTTAGTACCTCAAGATGATCCTGCTATCTGTGTGGTAGTTGCTGCGGCAATCAATAAACAGTATCGAGATCGCTGTGCCATGATCTCTGGACAATTGCCTGGCCATGAATATACACCCTCTTCTGAGTGGGTTGTCATGATGGACAATGGTGAAGCAGAGTATGAGGTTTCTGTTGAAAACGATAGTGATGCTGCTATTGGGGTAGAGCTGGCAGGTAAACGTTATGAGATTGTCACCAATTGGAAATTTGGTGACCCTCTGTTTAAAGCGGACATTAATGGGCAGGCCGTATGTATTCAGATTGATGTGGATGGTTCATCGCTGAAAATGTTCCACCGGGGTGCAGAAAAGCATGCATTTGTTGTTACAGCAAGAACAGCTGAACTGAATAAGCATATGCTGGTTAAAGAAGCGCCTGATATGTCTAAATTCCTGTTGTCGCCGATGCCTGGATTATTGGTGAAATTGGCAGTTAAAGAAGGTGATACGGTTAAAGAGGGAGAGGAGCTGGCAGTTGTTGAAGCGATGAAAATGGAAAACAGCTTGAGAGCAAATGCCGATGGTGTGGTGGTGAAAGTTTCTGCTGATGTGGGTGATAGCCTTATGGTCGATCAGGCCATCGTTGAATTTGAATAACACACGAAATTGTTTAAAAGGCACAAGGATAGAGTACAGAGGTAATGTGCATAGAGGTAAAGTACTCAGTGGTATAGTGTGCTGTAACCAAACTAAACCATAAGATGAATCGTACAGATGACAGCAAATGAACTTGCCGAGAGTCTTCTACAAGGTGATCGACGGGCCTTAGCCAAGGCGATTACTTTGGTGGAGTCCACACATCCAGTGCACAGGGAACAAGCAGCTCAGTTGTTGGATCGTATTATGCCGTATACCGGCAATTCCATAAGGCTTGGGATTTCTGGTGTGCCGGGTGTCGGTAAATCTACTTTTATTGAGGCCTTTGGTGGGCATGTCATTGAGCAAGGGCATAAGGTCGCTGTACTTGCTGTAGATCCAACCTCGGCCGTTAGTGGTGGGTCCATTCTTGGTGATAAAACACGAATGGAAGCGTTGTCACGAAATGATCGTGCATTTATCCGACCGTCTCCAGCAGGTAAAACCCTTGGCGGAGTTACCCGGAGAACGAGAGAAACCATGTTGCTGTGTGAAGCTGCTGGGTTTGATGTGATTTTTGTGGAAACCGTCGGTGTTGGTCAATCAGAGACAGCTGTAGCTGAAATGACCGATATGTTTTTACTCATGTTGCTGCCTGGGGGCGGTGATGAATTACAGGGTATAAAACGTGGCATTATGGAATTGGCAGACTTAATCCTTGTGAATAAGTCTGATGGTGATCAACAAGATGTGGCCAGCAGAACTGTATCTGATTACCAAATGGCCCTGCATTTTCTTCATCCACGCAGTCGCCATTGGCAAGCCAAAGTTCAAGCAATATCTGCGTTAAAAAATCAGGGTGTCAATGAAATATGGGAAACAGTTGAAGAATACCGTGCAGCATTAGGGGAGGCAGGAGAAATAGAGTCTAGGCGAGCTGCACAGTCCCGTGCTTGGATGTGGAGTGAAACAGCAGATGCTCTTTTATCCGAGTTAAAAGCAAACCAGTCTGTGAAATCTCTGGTAGATCCACTAGAGCAAGATGTGATGAAGGGCAAAACTACACCAACCATTGCAGCACGTAAATTAATTGATGCTTTTCGAAAGCTGTCCTAGAAAGTTTTTCTGTGTAAAAAGTTAAAAAGTTAAAAAGTTAAAAAATTGAAATTAGATAAAAGTAAATTATCCCAATATATTGAGCACACGTTACTGCAACCCAACATAGAAAAAGAAGCGGTAAAAAACTTATGTTACGAAGCTATAAATCACCATTTTTATGGGGTTTGTATTCCTCCATATTATGTAAAATATGCGAAACAAGTTTTAAGCAAATTACCCGTAAAAATAGTTACTGTTGTTGGTTTTCCGATGGGCTACTCGACAACACCTGCGAAAGTGGAGGAAGTGAAGAAGGCACTGCATGAAGGGGCAGATGAAGTTGATGTCGTTGTCAATATTGCAGCCATCAAAAATAAAGACTGGGGATACATTCGTAACGATATACAAAGCGTAACGGCTGCGACGCATATTCAAGGTCGTGTGATTAAAATAATTTTAGAAACAGCCTTACTAAATGATGAAGAAATCAAACGAATGTGTGATATTTGTAACCTCAACATGGTCAATTTCGTCAAAACAGCAACAGGTTTCAATCAGGTAAATACATCACCTGAGGTAATCAAATTACTGAAAGGTTACATTGACAAAGATATTCAAATAAAAGCTTCTGGAGGTATCAAGACGACCGCAGACGCACTGGCACTTATAGAAGCCGGAGCCAGTCGAATCGGTGCATCTCGAAGTTTACAAATCATCGGACAATGAAAAAAATAATTTTAATAGCGGTATTTGGATTATTAGCACAGTTCGCTATCGCACAGCAGGGAGTTATCAATATTAATCAAGATGCGACCTTAGAAGTCGCACTCGAAAGACACAAGCAAATCAACCGTAATACTACTAAGGTAGATGGCTGGACCGTAATGATTATGTCTTCAACGGATCGAACTAAGGTAACCGATGCAAAAGCTATATTTTTGAGAACTTTTCCAACTGTTCCAGTTGATTGGGAATATACCCGACCGTTTTTTAAGTTGAGCGCCGGTGCTTTTGCCACAAAGTTAGAAGCGGCGTCTTTATTGGCTCGTATCAAAGCTCAATATCCGAGTGCTTACACTGGTCGTGCGAAGTTTTCTCCAAGAGAGTTGTTGTAATTTGTTCAACTGTTAGAACGATTTGACTGTTATTAATAAATGAGGATTTTGCTTTGGTGAAATCCTCATTTTTATTTGTTTAATTTGTGTTTAAGTAGCTGTTCACAAATAATTTCAAAATTTTAGTCATACTT
>JALQUJ010000053.1 GCA_023263825.1 Porticoccus sp. | reverse complement strand
GTTAATGTGGTTTTATATTTGCCAAGTATTGCAATGCTTACCACCAGCTTTTCTAAATTTAACGAAACGGCTATACCTACCAGTTTTTCGGTACTTATTTTTTCGGCCTTTCTCGTTGTTGGTTTCTTGGTCGCTTTCATTATGCTCAGAGTTTCAAACTCTGTTTTAAATAACGTGCAAGAATCCGCGTCACCTTATTCCATTTCACCTGATTTAGTTCTTCAAGTAGTTGGCTTGTTTTTCATAGTGTCAGCTTTAAGCATCTTGCCTGGCCAAATCCTAGTCATTGCAAAACAAGTATCAATCCAACCACCAACATATGGTTATTTGGCTGGTGAACTTTTCAAGCTATTTGTAGGCTTATATTTGTTTGTAAAACCAGCTGGTTGGCATACCTGGCTTAACAAGTTGAGGGGCGGGCGTAATGCCTTGTAACAAGGCGGTGTTGTTGCCTTCGGCTGGGACGGCCCACTGCGTGGCCCGCCCCAAACCTTGGCGTTAAGTGCCCTACATGGTCTCTAAATCTCAAATAGTCGCTATCGTACTGATATTTTTGGGCCTCTTTACCTACTACTATACTTATAATGTCTATATGCACCTCCTCGGTGTAGAGCAACCGTTGTCTGCCTTTCTCGCTCAGATACTGGCGACAGTAAATCCCCCTAAATCACCACCTGAGTTAGCCCTAGTTGCACCTGGCTTCTACTTGAGCGAAGAGCGGGCAACAAAGTTCTGGTTTTTGGTCAGTGCTGCCTTGGTGGTGTTAGCTATACTTCTAGCCATAGTGCATCGGGTACGATCAGGACCTTCCCGGCTATTTGTTCCAATATGCTTTTTCTCTATGGTTCTACTTGCCGCTTTACTTAAGGTCACCAACGACATAGGGCTGTTAAATGGCACTTAACAAGTCAAGGCAGCAGGGACGCCGTAACCGGCGCCCCTGCTTGAAGCGTTAAATGGATAAGCAATGAAGCTATATCTGAAAATAATGTGGATATTTCTAAAGTACGGATTGCCAGTAATGGTTTTATTGCTACCAACGCTAGCTGTAGTGGGCGCTTTCGTCGAATGGGATCAAGATAGAGAAATAATCGAGAATGCCTATTCAGAATATAATAGCGTCATTGCTGGGTATAGCTATCAATCCACTTCATACCAAGGTACCACCAAAAGCAATACACAACGCTCATACTGGCTAATACCAAAAAGTGTAGCTTTACCAAAGATGCTGTCTATTAATTTTGATGAGGCTGGGAATGTGAGCCATGAAGCCTCTGTGGAAGGGTTTTGGCTTTTAGTGATTATAAATTTAGTAATAGTCATAGCTTGTTATTTTATCTGGGTGCGTGGCTATGACCCATTTAACAAGTTAAATAAAGTGGACACCGAAAAGCTCGGTGCCCCTTCTTAAGGCGTTATGCGTAAAAGAGAAAAGCATTGATTGAAACATTATCAAAAGCGCCATCTGAAGCTTGGGTTGGGTTGCTCGGTGTAATTATTGGTGCAGTACTAAGCATTATTGGGGTATGGCTAACAAATCGAGCTAGCATTAAACAGCTAAATACCCAGCTAGAACATGAAAAGTCTGTGAAAGCGGATGCGTTGAAAAGAGAAAAACTAGAAGAATTATATATCCTTGTTGATAACTGGCTGGGTGGGGTTTTTAGCCATTATATTAAGCTTACTTTAGTGATGCGCGGAGAAATAGATTACAACCAATACCTAGATCAAGTAATTGTAGACGGGAAAGAAAAGCCCGTTGATTTTAGTCAATTAGGCATGATCGTAGATATATATGGTGATGATTTAGAATCCTCATATGAGAAAATCATGGATGCAAGAAGCGAGCTTAATGAAATATCGATAGCACATAAACATGCATATCAATCAGGTGATTTTGATGGCGAGAAATTTTTAAAGCCATATACAGCTGCACAAATTAAACTTGAAGAACTTACTGAGTCATTCAAAAAAGAGATTGCTGAACATACCAAGAACGCATAACAAGGCGTTCGTGCGGACGCAAACTACACTTTGCTTCGTTTGTGCCGCACAGCTTGGTCGTTATGCAACTAATTGAGCCAGTCACCCTCTTTTCAGGGAAACCTGAATCACTCTCTACGCATCTTTAATGAGCAGGGTTTTCTCCTCCCCCCAAACCAATTCTGCGGTACCTGTCTGATAGGTGGTGTCGCTGGTATCAAAGTCCATAAACAGTAATCCCGTCTGCGGATACAGCGTCAGGTGGCCCAGCTCTGGGGCAGGAAATAGCCAAACAGCTCCTGGCGAAACCTTGAGTTTGGTGTTGGTTTTTGTAGGAAGGTTATCGATTCATTTGCTAAAGTATTCACCAACAACATTGAGATAAAGGCTCAGATCAGAACATTGCAAGATTGGATGGTGAAGAGATGCACTATGAAGATGTATTAGCCTTGCGCAAGGCTTGGGGTGATAAACCTTGTGATCATCCCGAATTTACAGATGAATATCTTTTTGGTTCCAGAACCGGTGATTATGTCTGTACACAATGTGGCAAGTCGTTTCAGCATGTGCCGATGAATCGGTACGTAAAGAAGTAAACAGCCGCTTGAGTACAGCGGGAGTGCTGGCCACCAACGACGACTCGTGTGGTGAGGTGTCCTTGATGCTGCCTTAGGTGGTATCTCCGGGCTCACTTACCACTCTCAGCCCTTTTTTCAATCGTCACCCGTATCATTCGAGCCACGCCTTCAAAGGGTAGGGCTTCATCCTCTCCCCAAACTACTTCTGCCGAGCCGGTCAGATAGACGGTTTCGCCGGCATCAAAATTCATAAACAGTAATCCCACCCGCTGATCCAAGGTCAGGTTGCCGGTGGT
>JALQUJ010000220.1 GCA_023263825.1 Porticoccus sp. | reverse complement strand
GGGCGCGCCATCCAGTAATGTGCAATCAAGCAGTGGTGGCTGTAGCTCAGTTGGTAGAGCCCCGGATTGTGATTCCGGTGGTCGCGGGTTCGATCCCCGTCAGCCACCCCATTTTCTTCAGTTGACCCTTCTTTTGTTTGCCTTCTAAACGAATTAGTCTTTTTGAGTTCTTGGTATTCATTTTTCGTATCTATAGTTTTCTATTAGTATTCATCATTTTCTATTAGTATTTGCGCTTTAGTTTTTTACTGTCGTGCCATTGGTGTGTGACAAGTCGTGTTGTTATAGGTTCTCTACAATCATGGGATGTTGTAGAAGGGTTCGCCGGTTTACGTAAATCAAGATGATTATGTCGCGTAGGCTTTGGTTAGAATAAGATAAGTGGGCTTGTGTTATGGGGATAACTGTTCTCGCAGTTTTTGTGGTTTGTGCTATTTATGTTCAAAATCGGGGAAAAGTGAAGCACACAAAATTGGTGCGGAAGATAAGCGACCATTCTAATGTGCTCGGTCCCATTAATTGTTTGTTTTATGGGTTTTCTACTCTAAAAAAGTCTGCCTATATTGATGAAAATAATTTTCCTGAGTTAAAAATATTCCAAGAGAATTGGGAGGTGATTCGTGATGAGGCCATCAGCCTTAATAATGACTCTCAAATTAAATCATCTGATCAAAAAGACGACCTAGGTTTTAATTCTTTTTTTAAAACTGGTTGGAAGCGTTTTTATCTCAAGTGGTATGGGGCATCTCTAAATTCTGCCAATAGTTTGTGCCCGAAAACCGTTGAACTCCTTAATTCAGTGGATAGCGTTAAAGGGGCTATGTTCGCTATGTTGCCACCGGGGGCGCGGTTGGTGAAACATCGAGATCCGTATGCGGGTTCATTGCGATATCACTTGGGGTTAGCTACGCCAAACTCCGAAGAATGTTTTATCTCTGTCGATGGCGAAAAATACCATTGGAAAGATGGGGAGCCAGTTATTTTTGACGAAACATTTATTCATTATGCAGAAAATAAAACGGATAAAAATAGAATCGTTTTATTTCTTGATGTGAAGAGGCCGGTTAATTTCTTTTTGGTTGATTGGATTAACGTGATTTTTTCGCGCATTGTGATGTCTGCCAGTAGTACCAAAAATATGGGAGGGGACAAGGTTGGTGTATTGAATCGTATTTTCCCCTCTATTCATAAGGTAAGAATGGTGGGTAAAAAACTAAAAAAATTTAATAAACCACTTTATTACTTTGTTCAATACTCAATTTATTTATTACTTATTTATGCCATATTCTTTTGATTGGGTTTTGGTGTCTGCAGTGAGAATGGACTGTTTCAGCTCAGAGGTAAGTTTGCCCTGTTCACCAATACCGTTGAGAATTGCCTGACGGCGACCCTCCATTTCACGGATATAGCCCAGGCGCTCTTCTAGGGTACGAAGTTGGGTGTCATCGAGCCCCCCTGTGACTTCCTTGCGATAGCGGGATATAAAGGGTACCGTCGCACCTTCATCCAGAAGCCCAATGGCAGCACTGATTTGCGTGGGTTTAACGTTAATTTCCGATGCAATTTGATGTGCAATTGTTTCCATATTTTTTCTTACTGCCTTTTAGTGTTTGGCTTTTACCGTGTAGGGCGTATGGGTTGTTAGGTTTCTCGATATGGCATTTATTATGGTTCGTAATTATGGGTGAATCTTTTTGTTCAAAACATACTTGTTACAGATATTGATCTATGGCTGACCAATATGACCTTGTATGCCCTTTATGCGGTGGTGAATCGGTCAGTGATTACTGTTCCGATAAGCAGCGCAATTATTTTCAATGCCATCATTGTGGGTTGGTTTTTGTTCCCCCTTCCCAATATTTAACTCCAGAACAGGAAAAAGCACATTATGATCTTCATCAAAATAGTCCGGATGATCAGGGTTATCGAGAGTTTTTAAATCGTTTGGCTGACCCATTAATCACAGTGCTAAAGCCGGAAATGTCTGGGCTGGATTTTGGCTCAGGACCAGGACCCACATTATCTGTGATGTTAGAAGAAGCCGGTTTTAAGATGGCGATTTATGATATTTTTTATGCCAATGATGATGTGGTGTTACAGGTGGACTATGATTTTATTACCGCCACGGAGGTGGTTGAGCATTTATCCAAGCCCGGAGAAGTCCTTGAGCATTTGTGGTCAAAAATAAAGCCAGGTGGTTGGTTGGGGCTTATGACCAAAATGGTGTTGGGTAAAGCTGCTTTCTGCCGTTGGCATTACAAAAATGATCAGACTCATATTTGTTTTTATAGCCGAGAAACATTCGAATACCTGAGTAAAAAAATGGGTGCCAGTATTCAATTTCCGGCTAATGATGTGATTTTGATGCAAAAAAAGTAAGGTGGCTGTCTCAAGTAGGGTTGTGATTAGAACTAACTGGTCACAAAAGGTCTTTGCTGGAATCACTTGGGGGTGCGTACTATCCCATGAGTTTCAGCCGCTACCTGGCTATTCAAAGGTGAGAATTTAAACAGGATTAGAGGCAGAAAAGCCAAACAGGAGTGTTTATGTACCAGGACCAGTTGTTTCAGGGTAAGTCACTGAGTCTGCAGCCATTAGATAATGGCTATGTAGAACTACATTTTGATGCCGAAAAAGCCTCGGTCAATGTTTTTAATCAGGCTACTTTGGCTGAGTTACAGCAAGCATTGGCAATATTAGAACAGCAATCTGATGTCAAAGGGTTGTTACTATCAAGTGGGAAAAGTGTATTTGTTGCCGGTGCTGATATTACTGAGTTTGGTGCTGCTTTTAAAGGCACTGAAGAGCAGCGCAGGTCATTCCTTAGTCCGGCCAATGAGGCATTTAACCAAATTGAAGGCTTGCCTTTTCCGACAGTAGTCGCAATCAATGGTTTTGCCTTGGGTGGTGGTTTTGAGGTGTGTCTGGCTTGTGATTTCAGGGTGATGTCCAGCAAGGCCCAAGTAGGTTTACCGGAAACCAAATTGGGTATTATTCCTGGCTGGGGAGGGACTGTGCGTTTGCCCCGGTTGATTGGCTTTGATAATGCAGCTAAATGGATTGCCACTGCGGGTCATCATAAGGCAGTTGCCGCACTTAAAGATGGTGCTGTAGATGCCGTGGTAGAGCCGGAATTGCTGAAAGAAGAGGCGTTGGCAATGTTAGTCCGTGCCGCTTCAGGTGAGCTGGATTACCAAGCTCGACGGTTACAGAAACAACAACCATTGCAACTTAATGACACCGAGTTGGGGATGTCTGCCGCTACGTCTAAAGCTATGGTCGCTGCCAAAGCGGGTCCAAATTATCCCGCGCCTATTGCTGCTGCAGATGTGTTGGCTAAGGCGGCAAAAATGTCCCGTGATGAAGCGTTGGAAGTAGAATTTCAGGCATTTAGTGACGTTTCCCAAACCTCCCAATGCCGTGCTTTGGTCGGCATCTTTATGAATGATCAATACATTGGCTCTGTGGCAAAAAAATACAGCAAGAAGGGTGGCAAAGAGGTCAAAAATACTGACGTTAAGCATGTAGTTGCCCTGGGTGCGGGTATTATGGGCGGAGGTATTGCCTATCAAAATGCGATGAAAGGTTTCCCTGTGTTGATGAAAGATATCAACACGGACTCTTTGGCATTAGGCATGAGCGAGGCGAACAAGTTACTGGCAAAGCGTGTTGATCGTGGTCGAATGAGTGCGCTTGAGGCAGGTAATGTGCTATCACGAATTATGCCCTCTCTCAGCTATGATGGGATTGAAAATACCGATATTGTTATTGAAGCTGTAGTGGAAAACCCCAAGGTTAAAAGCATGGTGCTTCCCGATGTGGAATCGAAGCTTTCTGACCATGCAGTTTTAGCCTCAAATACCTCAACTATTTCTATCGATTATCTGGCTGACTTTTTGGAACGCCCGGAAAACTTTTGTGGCATGCATTTTTTTAACCCTGTGCATGCTATGCCATTGGTGGAAGTGATCAGAGGTGAGAAAACCTCTGATGAAACCATCGCAACTGTTGTATCCCATGCTTTGTCTTTGGGTAAAAAGCCTATTGTGGTTAATGACTGCCCAGGTTTCCTTGTGAACCGTGTGTTATTTCCCGCAGTGTTTGGTTTCGACATGATGGTTCTTGATGGCGCTGATTTCCATCAGGTGGATAAGGTGATGGAGGCCTGGGGTTGGCCCATGGGTCCAGCTTACTTAATGGATGTTGTGGGGCTTGATACTGCAGTTCATTGTTTCCCTTCTATTCTTGAGGGTTATCCCGAACGAATGTCTGAAATTTACAGCGGCGATAACAAAGTATCACCGACCAAGCTGTTGTTTGAGAGCGAACGTTTGGGCCAAAAGAATGGAAAAGGTTATTACGTTTATGAAAAGGATAAACGAGG
>JALQUJ010000167.1 GCA_023263825.1 Porticoccus sp. | reverse complement strand
CAAAGATTAGTATGGTCAGGGCAAGTAGCAGGGGCAGAGTGAAGCTTGATACTGGTCGTGATGCCGCCCAGGAGAGCAGCTTGGTCATAAATAAACGGATCATTAAATCGTCTTCCTTGTCGGTGCAAGCAGGTTTAATAGCTCGTTGGTATTCTGGATACGTTGTTCTGCGGTATCCATTGTTGCTGTGAATTTCAACGTGCTTGCGCCTTGTAATCGGTATATATCTGGTGCTTGTTGTACCAGTTGTATGATAGTCAGTGGTTGCACTAAAGTATCACTGCCAAAGTCAACGCGTCCACCCATTGGCCCGGTTTCTATTTTATTAATGCCAATCTCTCGTGCTTTAAGCTTAAGGGAGGTGACCTGGAACAGATTTTTTAAGTAATTAGGCAGTAATCCAAAGCGGTCGATCATTTCTACCTGGAGTTCTTTTAAGTCATTTTCAGATTCCGCATTGGCGATGCGTTTGTACATCATCAATCGCATATGAACATCGGGTAAATAATCGTCGGGAATTAATGCCGGGATGTTCAAATTAATATCAATATCTTCTAACAGAGGGATGTCCAGGTCTATGGATTTTCCCTTTCGAATAGCATCTACCGCGCGGTCGAGCAATTCCATGTACAAAGTAAAGCCGATGGACTGGATATGACCGCTTTGATCTTCACCCAGTAGTTCACCAGCCCCCCGGATTTCCAAATCATGGGTGGCGAGGGTAAACCCTGACCCTAACTGATCGGCTGCACTAATTGCCTCCAGTCGCTTAACGGCATCTGATGTCATGCTTTTAGCCGGGGGAGTTAAGAGGTAAGCATAGGCTTGGTGGTGAGACCTTCCCACACGGCCCCGCAATTGGTGCAATTGTGCAAGCCCAAACTTATCAGCACGGTCAATAATAATAGTGTTGGCACTGGGAATATCGATACCGGTTTCAATAATAGTAGTGCAGACTAGAATATTAAAATGCTGGTGGTAAAAGTCAGACATGACTTTTTCCAGCTCACGCTCGCGCATTTGGCCGTGGGCAATTTCTACCCTGGCTTCTGGGATTAACTCCAGTAGCTCTCTAGCTGTTCGCTCAATACTTTTGACTTCGTTGTGCAAATAGAAAACCTGACCACCCCTGAGTATTTCCCGCAAAATTGCTTCCCGGATAACTCTTGGGTCATCCTGACGAACGAAGGTTTTAACTGAGAGCCGTTTAGCTGGCGGTGTCGCGATAATGGATAAATCGCGAATACCTGACATGGAAAGATTCAGTGTTCTAGGGATGGGCGTGGCTGTTAAGGTTAAAATATCCACTTCAGCTCGCAGTGCTTTGACCTTTTCTTTTTGCCGCACACCAAAACGGTGTTCTTCATCGATAATCAATAGACCTAGATTACTGTAGTCGATATCCGTATGGAGCAATTTGTGAGTGCCGATTAATATATCCACTTTACCTTCAGCGGCATCGGCCAATACAGTTTCTTGTTCTTTGGCGGTACGGAAACGGGATAATTCTTCAATGGTTACGGGCCAATTGGCAAAACGATCTCGAAAATTTTCAACATGCTGATGGGCGAGTAGGGTGGTTGGCACAAGCATGGCCACCTGTTTACCACTGGATACCGCAATAAAAGCTGCCCGCATGGCGACTTCTGTTTTACCAAAGCCTACGTCACCACAGACGAGTCGATCCATGGGTTGTTCGGAGAGCATATCCCGTTTGGTGGCTTCGATAGTTTCAAGTTGATCCAGGGTTTCTTCAAAGGGGAAGTCTGCACAGAAAATTTGATAGTCTTCCTCGGGGTCTTTGCAGGAAAACCCTTTTCTCGCAGCCCGAGCAGCATAAATATCCAATAATTCTGTGGCGGTGTCTCTGATTTGTTTAAGGGCTTTATCTTTGGCTTTTTGCCATTGTTCGGTACCAAGCCGATGCAGTGGGACCAGCTCTTCTTCACTGCCGCTGTATCGGCTGATTAAATGTAGTGATGCTACCGGCACATAGAGTTTGGCATCATCCGCATATTCCAGGGTTAAGAACTCCTGGGGTTCGCCACCGGTATTGATGGTTTGAAGTCCGCGATAACGGCCAACGCCATTGTCGATATGTACTACGGGTGCGCCTACTCTCAGTTCAGTCAAGTTCTTTACGATCTGGTCGGCATCACCGCGTTGTTTGCTTCGGCGGCGGCGCTGCATGACTTGCTGGCCAAAAAGCTCCGATTCAGTGATCAGGCAAATGTTGGGGGCTTGAACTGAAAGCCCCCTGGCCAACGGGTAGACGATAATGGCCAGGGTAGATTCAGAATTTGAGAAGGTTGACCAGTTATCGATTGCTTCAGGGTGGATATTGATTCGGCCCAATAGTTCTAACAGGGTTTCCCTGCGGCCTTGGGATTCTGCACAAAATAGCACCCGTTGTTCTGTGGAAAGTAGAAATGCTTCCAGCGCTTGCAATGGGTTTTCTGTCTTGGCATTAATAGCCACTGGTGGTGGAAGTTGGCAGTCGAGAGCTTGCTGATTAGTTTTATTTATCAGTTCTTTGGGAACTGGGTCAGCATTGAGTTGAGTCCGGGGGTATTTTTTTAAATGACCAAATAACTCTGCAACAGGGACAAAGACATCGCTCGGAGGTAGCAATGGGCGGGTTGGGTCTACATTGTATTCGTCATAACGCTGACTGAGATCGTGCCAGAATTTTTCAGCGGCTGGCTCGATGGTGTTTTCAGTAAAGACCAAACAATTATCTGGAAGGTAATCGAACAAGGTCGCACATTGTTCAAAAAATAAGGGCAGGAAATATTCTATACCCTGGGAGGTAATTCCTTCGCTGATATCCTCATAAATAGGGCAGCGCCGTTGGTCGACATCAAATCTGGCTAGCCAGTTGTCCTGGAATCGTTTAATGGCCGGTTTATCCAGGGGGATCTCGCGAGCGGGCAGTAGGCAAATATGGTCTGTCTTGGTTAAAGTGCGCTGGGTTTCCGGGTCAAAGGTTCTGAGGCTTTCAATTTCATCATCAAACAAGTCAATGCGAAATGGCAGTTTGGCACCCATAGGGTAAATATCGATTAAAGACCCGCGCAGGGTAAATTCACCATGTTCAACCACGATTTCCACATATCGATACCCACTTCGCTCAAGTTTTGTACGTAAATGGTCGACATCTAATTGATCCCCTGTGTGGTATTCAAAAGCACGTTGTGCGACAAACTCAACAGGGGGCAGTCGGTGCATAAGCGTGGTAACGGGAACTACCACCACACCACACTGAACTTGGGGTAAGCGAAAGAGGGTGCGTAGTCGTTCGGAGACGATATCTTGGTGGGGGGAAAATAAATCGTAGGGTAGGGTTTCCCAATCGGGAAAGTGAAACACCGGCGCTCCTTCTCCCAGAAAAAAGCCTAGTTCAGACTCCAGTAGTGAAGCAGATCTGGCCGAGTCGGTAATGACCATGATCAATCCCTGGTGAGCCTGGCAAGCTTCAGCGATCGCTAGAGCCATTCCGGTGCCGCAGGTATTGAACCAAAAACGTTTATCGCCCGCTGAATTAGCTGCGGGTAGATTTAAAATTAACATAGGGTTCGGCACTTCTGTGTTCTTCTTAAAATTCTTGTGGGGACTGGCTTGCTAAAATTTGAATTGTGGTCATTTTCATGGGGTATGCTATTTTAGCGGTGGTTTCGTGATATGTCTCTTCTAAAGCTATATTCAAAGACAAGTGGAGTAGGTGTTGGGTAGAGGGTTGAGTAGGAAATTGGATAGAAAGCTGAGCAGATTGTTTCAGGTGGTTTTGCTCGGATTAACCCTTATTCTCATGGGTTGCTCTGGTCCCGGGTTTAGCCTGAAAAGTTTGGCTAAAACAGACATCGATATGGTGGCAGATGCCCACTATCAGGAAGTTGAATTATTACTAAAAGAACTCACGATCAAGTTATATAAGCGCAATCCCAAGTGCCTGGCGGCCCAAAAAGACATTGGAAGGGTTCACACTGTAGAGACTCGCGTGGACCAGCTGTTTACTTTTAGGGAAAGGCGATCTTTTCCTGAACTTTCTATAAGTGGTGTCGATGCCATTGAGCGGGCACTCTCCGACGACTTCAATGGCGATAGGGTGTTTGCCCTTATGGTTGGTTTGACGACAATGATTAGGCAGTCTTACAACTATCAATCTGAATTTTTTATTTATAGTGA
>JALQUJ010000115.1 GCA_023263825.1 Porticoccus sp. | reverse complement strand
ATTTATTTCTATGTCTTTCTCTAGTAACTAAAACATTGTCATTTTTTATAAATTTATCTTTTAATTGTTTTTTTATTAAATTTACTAATTTGTCGATATTTTTATTTTCTTTGACAGATATTAAGACAACATCATTATTTTTAGCCAGCAAGATTTATTTAATGAAGAACGACATAGAAAAGATATTGAGCTGTCCTTTCCTGAGAATATACGTCAATTAATAGATCCAGAGTTAAAAGCAGAATTAAAACCAGAATCACAACTAAAGCCACAACCAACGTCGACAGATGACCAAGCTTTTGGAGTGCTTCCGGAAAGCGCTATGGGAATGATTCCTGACCGCGACAGACTGCGACGCGCCCCTGGCTACCGAGTACTTTTTCATAAAGCCTGGCGACAACCTGGACTTGGCCGAACTCAAAGCCCATGGATTTTTATTGAGGGCGGCAATAAAACAAATGATCGACATGAGTTGGAAGGCAGTTTTCGCCTGGTGCGAAATCGCTACCTGCACATTCAGGCAAATTTTTGGAAAACCAAATTTTCACCAACAGGTTACCAATTTACTCAACCTGTAACGCTCTCATCGGGTACTGTAGCTGGTGCATATAGCTCTGAAAATACAGCCCCACCAAGACAGGACATGGCAATCTCATTAGGTTCAGGACAACTGCAATGGCCACCCTTGCCTTCTCTGCCAGTATTCAATTCTGAAGACGATAGTTCTGAAAAGGAAAGTACCGATGCTGAAGAAGAGTTCATCATTGAAAGAAAAGTACAAACTCAGTCCTCTCTAGTTTCAAATACTCCAGCGTCAGATATTGTTGTACTAAATCAATCCACCCGGGTCACTAACAAGGAGTTAACCTATCTGGATCATCCCAACATGGGTGCCATTGTTCTGGTAACAAAGTATGAGCCTGAAAAAGAACTCGCAGAGTAGTAACAAGATGTAATCAGTTAAAATGAAAGGCTTAATTTGTTATCCAACCTGAACAACAGCCGCTATCAACTGGCGAATTTTCACCATACCACTATCAATAACACTACCAATTTGTGCCATGGTAATTTCTTCTTCTCCCAACCCCGCAGCCATATTGACAACCAAGGCAAGACTGGCATAGGGAATGCCTAATTCTCGAGCAAGGGCAGCCTCTGGCATCCCCGTCATGCCCACAATATCGCAACCATCACGCTCCATCCTGGCAATTTCAGCAGCCGTTTCCAACCTAGGTCCCTGAGTTGCTCCATAGACGCCACCTGAATGTACCTGGAGTCCCAATGCAATGGCCTGCTGCAATAGATTATCCCGTAATACCTGATCATAAGGATAAGTAAAATCCACATGCTGAATAGGCATCTCGGAACTGTCTGAACCGGCCCCAGCTGACAGTTCTCCTCCACTCGAATAAGTGTGCTCCCTGCCCCAGGTGTAATCAATAATCTGATCAGGGATCACCAAATCACCCGGGCACATTTCCCTATTTATCCCTCCCACCACATTAACGCCATAAATAGCTGAAGCCTGTTGGTCTCTCAACGCAGCAATATTTGCCCGGTAATTAATCTTATGGGGTGGTAATTGGTGGCCTTCTCCATGCCTCGGCAGGAAAACAACATCTGACTGAGGACTTGCTTCAAATGACCCAACGATCAATGGTGAGGATGGTTCACCCCACGGAGTTACACATACCCGCTTCTCACGAGTTACTAACTCATCAAGACAATAAAGTCCGCTTCCCCCAATAATTCCTATGGTCATTAAGCACTAACCAGCCGGAACATTAGCATCACTCATCTGGGCCATCTCGATAGGGTCTGGCACATGAAGTGTAGATGTTGGGAATGCAATTTCTGAATCATGTTGATCAATAATATTGCTTATTTTTAGCAATACATCTTGTTTGATTTCATGAAATCTAACCCAATTAGTTGTTTTGGTGAAGGTGTAGACAAAGAAGTCCACAGATGAAGCCGCAAAAGTGTTGAAATTCACGATAAGGGTCTGATTCTGATCAATCTCAGGGTGTTCTTTCAGCATATTTCTTACATCATCAACAATCATTTCCATCTTGCTAATATCATCATAACGTATGCCAATTTTTTCATAGATCCGACGGTTTAACATTCGAGAGGGGTTTTCAACAGAAATACTATTGAAAATTGAATTGGGAATGTACAACGGACGTTTATCAAAGGTTCGTATACGGGTTAAACGCCAACCTATATCTTCAACTGTACCTTCAATTTCTTTGTCTGGAGATCGAACCCAATCACCTACCTTAAATGGTCGATCCAGATACAACATCAAACCACCAAAGAAATTTGCCAACAAATCCTGAGCAGCAAAGCCGACAGCCAATCCTCCTATACCACCAAAGGCCAGCAATCCAGAAATACTGTAGCCAAATACCTGCATAACAATTAACAGAGCAGAGATGATCACAGTAGCCCGAAGCAATTTACCTATAGCCTTCACTGTCGTCTCATCCATAGGCTCGGAAATATACTCCGGGTGCACTAAATTTCGTTCTGCACGCTTAATTAAATTAATCAAAAAAAGTGCGCACAGAAAAATAATGGCCACTCGATTGATAGGCCCGACATATTCATAAAGTTCTGACTCTGCAACCCTCGTGGCTACAGACATAGCCATATTGATACCCAAAATCCAGATACCCCAGACTGCTGGGCCACGACAGGCCTCAATAAGAGCGTCATCCCAAACAGTCGAGGAACGTGCCGCATGTGTTTCGAGAAAATCAATCAGTTTGTTGACCAGATAACCTAGAAATAAAGCGGCAAAGACGATGAGAAACACCTCAACCATCCATAGATATTGCTCACCTGTTATTTTTATCAGCCAATTTTCTACTGCTTGCATAAAAATCTATTCCTACAACATTTATTTAAACTTACTAAGGTTGCTCTTAACACGACGATTAGCTTAATAAAGCATTTAACTCAGCATGGGTGGATGACCACCTATCGCTATTAACTAAATTATCCCAATTAATTTTTGCCTTACCAGCCATGGTAGCTAACCTTGATGAAGGCACAACATCAGCTGAAGAAAGGTAATCCAATACCTCCAGCGCCCCTTCACGATGGTTACAAACAAGCACCATATCACAGCCCGCATGGAGGGCACAGCGCGCCTTGTCGGCATAACTACCGGCGACATCAGCACCTTTCATGGACAAATCATCACTAAAGATAACACCGTTAAATTGCAATTCCGTTCGCAATACCTGTTGTAGCCAAAAAGGAGAAAAACCCACCGCATTTTCATCGATGCTAGGAAATACAATGTGAGCGGGCATCACTGCATCCAGTGATTTTGCTAACTTTTTAAAAGGCACTAAATCTCGGCACTGCAATTCTTCCATTGAACGCTCGTCAAACGGGGTTTCCAAATGGCTATCAGCCAAAACACCACCATGGCCGGGAAAATGTTTACCCGTTGCAGGCATACCCGCCTCATGCATACCTTTAATAAACAAGTCTGCTGCCATGGTTGCCAACTCAGGTTTCTCAGAAAAGGAGCGATCTGCAATCACTTCACACTGGCTATGATCAATGTCCAATACTGGAGCAAAACTAAAATCAATACCGCATGCCAGCAATTCCGATGCCATTAACCAGCCAACGTTTTGCAGTAAGCTTTCAGCGCCAACAAGCCCTTCATTCAACCGTCCACCGAACACTTGCATCGGAGGAATACGCGTGAAACCGGCTCGGAAGCGTTGAACCCTGCCGCCCTCTTGATCCACACATATCAACAATTCAGAGCGTATATCACGGATACTCTGAACCAATGCCGTAATCTGTTCTCTACTCTCAAAATTACGTGCAAAAAAGATAATTCCACCCACATGAGGGTTTTTTATTAACTCGACTTCATCCTTACCCAGGGTTAAACCGTCCAAATCAAGCATTAATGGGCCTAATGTCATAGCATTACATCTCAGTAAAATTACATGCCTAAAAAAAAGAAACGCAACATAGAAAGGCAATAAACCCTTGTCATCCTCTCCCTATTAGCAATTAACCCAGCAGGTTGACAGCGTTCAATTTAGAAAAGTTTTTCATTTAAAACATAAGCCTTTATGTTATATGAACATTAACAGGAGAAACCACTAAAAATAACCGTTTACCTAAACTTACTTAAAAAAAGCCAGTTAGCACACATTCTTAAAAAAACTGTTACACCCAGAACCGCAATTTATTCAGTACATCCCTGTATTACAGTATTGACAGCCTCCAACATCCAGTGCAGCCCTCATAAATTAGTGCTATTTTGAAAGATCAGAAATCCTTAACGATAGGCAAATAGAGAGGATAGGACAATGGCTTCACAAGTACCGGTCATTGGCGCTTGGTATCAAGACGCCACTGAGGATCAAATTTTTGAAGTTGTCGCCATAGACGAACAAGCAGCACTGGTTGAAATACAATATCTTGATGGCGAAGTCAGTGAATTGGATTTCGAAACCTGGCAACAAATATTGCTTCTTTCAGCTAAACCACCTGAAGACTGGCTGCATCTTACGAATTAAGCAACGAAGACAGCTCAATGATGGATGACATCTTTATACCGGAAAACTGGAATGACCCACTATCTAATCTCGACTCAGATACTATTTATGGGTTAGATGACAACAAAAAAATTCAGGCCTTGACTGCTTTTTCATATTTATAACTGGTGGGATTAACGCCTCAAGCGACCAGAGTCATTCTGCAATTTCTTGAGCTTGCAGCATACGAGCGTGCTGTAAAATTATTTTTGCTGCATCATCGACAACATTGAACAAATGTAGTTCTCGCTCATTAATACACCCATTCGCCAACATGGTATTTCTCAACCAATCAATTAGTTCCTGCCAATAATCAGTCCCCAATAAAACGATAGGGAATGGCTTAACTTTGCTCGTTTGAACCAACGTCAACGCCTCAAACAGTTCATCCATGGTGCCATAGCCAGCCGGGAAAATAACAAAGCCTATGGCATGTTTAACAAACATAAATTTGCGCACGAAAAAGTAACGAAACTCTAACGATGTATCCTGGTAAGGCTTAGGCTCCTGCTCGAACGGTAGCGAGATGTTTAAACCCACTGATGCCGAAGAACTGCTAAAACATCCCTTATTCGCCCCCTCCATAACACCTGGGCCTCCACCGGTAATGACAGATATACCCTCCTCACCAAGAATAGTGCCCAAGCGTTGTGCTTCAGCATAATAGTGTGACTATGATTCAAACCGTGCACCACCAAACACGGTGACAGCTCCGCCCAATTTTGCCAATGACTCAATACCATCGACCAGTTCAGATTGAATACGCAATACACGCTATGCTTCGGGTACTTTTGCCTCATCCATAGACAGGCTCCTTGTTTTGTTTTTACCAGGGCCTATTAATACTATTTAATTTTTATTTGTATCAACTAAAACATACCAATTTTTATGATGAAAACCCTATATTAGATACTTAAGTATAGTCTTTTCCAAAAAATCTTTGATCTTCATATAGCTTTGGCTTTATACTGTTTTTAAATACAGGCTATATTTATTTACAGCAACTAAAATATATCATTGCAACACACGGAACACTAATCCAGCTACTCAACAAAAATTTATGTTGAGATTACGAGGTTTATTATGAGCAATGCAGCGTTGACACCGAGACAACAACAAATTCTCGATCTGATTAAGCAGCACATAGATGACACAGGCTACCCGCCAACGCGTGCAGAAATTGCAAATAAGCTCGGATTTAAATCGCCTAACGCAGCAGAAGAGCACCTTAGAGCCCTCGCTCGTAAGGGCGTGATTGAAATGATCTCGGGAACTTCACGTGGCATTCGCCTATTGGAAGAAGAACAGCCAGGCTTACCACTGATTGGTCGTGTCGCAGCAGGCGAACCCATTCTTGCCATCGAAAATGTTGAAGATTATCTAGAGGTCGCAGCAAATATGTTTTACCCACAAGCCGACTACCTCCTTCGCGTTCACGGTATGAGCATGAAAAATGTCGGCATCATGGATGGCGACCTGCTGGCCGTACATAAAGCTGACACGGCCGAGAATGGACAAATTGTTGTAGCTCGTATTGAAGATGAAGTGACAGTAAAGCGGCTGAAAAAAACCCGCAAACGTAGTGAAATATTACTACTACCAGAAAATGAAGAATTAGAACCCATATTGGTAGACTTAAAAGAACAGGATTTTTCCATTGAAGGACTTGGTGTTGGCGTCATTCGCACTCAAGCCAATTAAGCACATAAACATAAATGTACATACTCTCTGATTCTTTTAATTTTAAAGAACTAGCGGTACGGAATAACTTAGAAATAGTAGGCATTTAGCCCAACAAAGATGAGGCTGAATTTGGGCATTGAAAATTTAGTCTTAGTGGAGTGTGCGGGGAGATGTTTCCAGAGTTTCACCTCCTTCTATCTGCAGCAAATCAGAGCCTAATTGCTCAAATAGCTCAATACCCGCGTCGATCATCACCTTGCCAACATCAATCTTGGCATCTTCCAGAAAAGCCTGAACTTCGTCAGAAAAACCTATACGAATCAATGGCGCACTCTCATCACTAGCACGCTGGAGCGCAATATCACCATTCGAGAGCACTACAATTTCAAAGAGAGAGAGGGCCATTCTTTATACCAATTAAAAGATAATGTGGAACTATTGTAACAGGATCACAGACTGTAATAACCTGTCGGTAATAAATAGCGTCCATTCACGAAATAAAGGACTAACTTATAACTTGCTAGATTTAATAGCTTCTGACTTAAGCGACAGCTAACACTCAACCATCATTTCCCTGTGACGGTTAACCATTTCCACAAACGATTTATGCCAGCTATTCAACAAGTCATAATCCAAAGTCTCCACATCATCAAGCTGTTTAATTTCCACAATAGCAATGGGGCTATTACTGGCATTATTTGAAACTGACGACTTTTCTGACTGGGATGAAATATTGGACAAGCATTTATGAGCATTCAATAATTGAGATAACCAATTGTCCTTCTGTTTCAATAAACTTTGTATTTCCTGGGCTTCTGCGGGATGCTTATTAATGCTAGACAATGAATCAACAAGGGATTCAACAGATGATACTGCTTCCGGTGATTTAAACTGGTAAGTTGCCGCTATTTCCCTAAGGTAATGCCCATATGCAGCTTCAAGCTGATAAAGCGCTGACTGGCACAATGCCTGTTCTAGCTGGGCAGAAGATAGTTTTTCCGGTTCCCCATCCATCCCCTGTTTAAGCAACAAGTTACAAAAAAATAATTTTTGATTAACTGCTGAAAGATAGGGATTCATAACCACCTTGGTAATACCAAGCCTTGTTTACTTTGACCGTTGATTTTAATACAGAACTACTTTTTCTTTTTACCCTTTCGGCCATCTGTCACCTTCCATGATCCATTATCATAAAAAGCTTTCCAGCCCGTTGGCTTGCCCTCGACCTCAGACTGAACATATTGCTCTTTAGTTTTTCTACTGAAACGAATAACGGTTTTAAGACCATCAGGATCTTCTACCGGAGCTTCAAAAAGAAACGTGTATTTAGGATCAATTTCACTTTTATGGGGCAACAACTCAGCAACAAGAGGCGCTCGGGTTTCACGATGTTTAGGGAACTTGCTGGCGGCTAAAAACATGCCTGATGCACCATCGCGCAAAATGTAATGATCCTCTACCTTTTCACACGCCAGTTCCGGCATGGGCACCGGATCCATTTTCGGTGGCGCAGCCTGTCCATTCCTAAGGAGTTTTCGGGTGTTTTTACAGGACTCACTAGTACAACCAAAGTACTTGCCAAAACGACCAGACTTTAACTGCATATCACTGCCACACTTATCACACTCAATAAGTGGTCCTTCATAACCTTTCAGTTTGAAACTGCCCGTTTCAACTTCAAAACCATCACAACTTGGGTTATTACCACAAATGTGAAGTTTTCTAGTTTCATCGATCAAATAGCTATCCATCGCTGTATTACAAATTTTACAACGGTGTTTATGCATCAAAAGACGTGATTCTGCTTCGTCATCTTCATCAACATTCACAGCTTCATCACCGGAAGTCAGGTTTAACGTACCCTTACAACGCTCTTTGGGTGGCAAGCTATAACCTGAGCAGCCAAGGAATACACCCGTTGAACCAGTACGGATCATCATAGGGCGTTCACATTGGGGGCAGGGAATATCTGTTTGGGTAGGCTCATTAGGACGCATACCACTTTCAGTATCACCTGCTTTTGCCAGCTTGGCAGAAAAATCCGCATAAAATCGATTTAGAACATCGATCCAATCGAGTTCACCCTCGGCGATCTCATCGAGATACTCTTCCATTGCGGCAGTAAAACCATAATCCATCAGGTCAGAGAAATTCTCATCCAAACGAATGGTGACGATATCGCCTATTTTTTCTGCATAAAAACGACGTTTTTCCAATCGAACATAACCGCGATCCTGAATTGTTGAGATAATAGAAGCATAGGTAGATGGGCGACCAATACCTTTCTTTTCAAGTTCTTTGACTAATGCTGCTTCAGAAAAACGTGCAGGCGGTTTGGTAAAGTGCTGCAAGGGTAGCAATACATTCAGATCTAACCTTTCACCTACGGTCAACTCCGGCAGTTCAATATCGTCATCCTTTTTACGAACAGCAGGCAACACTCTCAAATAGCCATCGAAACGGATAACCCGACCTTTTGTCCTTAACTCATAATCACCTGCAGTTACTGTTACAGTCGTACTGGTAAATTGAGCAGGAACCATTTGGCAAGCTACAAACTGTTGCCATATCAAACGATAAAGTTTTTGTGCGTCTTCCTCCATACCCACCAAATCACTGGGCATGATGTCAATATTGGATGGCCTTATGGCTTCGTGAGCCTCTTGAGCACCGGATTTACTGCTGTATACCTTGGGGCTTTCTGGCAGGTAATCCGGACCGTATTTATTCTGGATAAAATCACGGCATGTAGACACCGCCTCCGCACTGAGATTAGTAGAATCCGTACGCATATAAGTGATGTAGCCCGCCTCATAAAGTCGCTGGGCCATCATCATGGTTTTCTTCACGCCATAACTCAGCCTTGTACTGGCTGCTTGCTGCAATGTAGAAGTGATAAAGGGTGCAGAAGGCTTGCTGCTAGTAGGTTTATCCTCCCGATTCGTTACCTTATAGTCAGCACCTTTTAAAGCATTAAGTGCAACATCTGTCTGCTCTTTGTTCTTAGGCAGGAAGTTTTCACCCGCCTGTTTTTTGACCTCGAAGCGAATTTTTTCTTCTTCACTTCCATCAGCGGGCGTCGTATTCAGGTCAGCGTGCAATGTCCAATACTCTTCGGGAACAAAGGCACGAATTTCACGCTCACGCTCAACAATTAACTTAACAGCAACAGATTGCACCCGACCCGCAGACAACCCACGGGCTATCTTTGCCCACAGTAGTGGCGACACCATAAAGCCCACAACACGATCGAGAAAGCGCCGGGCTTGTTGGGCATTAACACGGTTAGTATCTAATTCCGAGGGCTTATCGAATGCTTCTTTAATGGCATTTTTTGTGATTTCGTTAAAGACAACACGCTTATAACGATCATTATCACCACCTATCGCTTCTCGGAGGTGCCAGGCTATCGCTTCCCCTTCCCTATCCAAATCCGTTGCCAAATAGATTTCGTCAGCATCTTTGGCCAACTTCTTCAATTCAGAAACAACTTTTTCTTTCCCCGGTAAAATTTCGTAACGGGCCTTCCAGCCTTTATCCGGATTGATACCCATACGGCTAATCAGCTGTTCTTTTGCTTTTTTTGCCTTATGGATCACCTTCTCTTCCGGTGACATCTTTCGGGTAATTGCCGCTGCCTTAGCTCGTTCCTTAGGGTCAACAGTCTTCCCGCCACCACCCGTGGGCAAGTCACGAATATGACCAACACTGGACTTAACAATAAAATCGTTACCCAGATATTTGTTAATAGTCTTGGCCTTAGCCGGTGACTCCACTATGACGAGTGATTTACCCATTGAACTGATTATTACCTTTTTGTTTGCGGTTTATGACAGACTTAACAGTCGAGATACTCATACCGAGGTGGCGAATATACATGTGCTAACAGTGGGTCGGTCAAGGAAATTTTTAATATTCTCTGTAATAAAGTGTAAAAAGCACCAAGACCTATTACTTACGTATAGTCTCCCTCAGCCTATCTAAATGATCAAAAATCCCCTGCACATCATGGAGTTGCGCGCGCTCCTGCCAATAGATTCGCACCCCCTCAGAACAGGCCTCTAATGCCAAAACATTTTTCGGCAATTTCTCAAGGGCGTAACCAATAGGTGTAATAAGAGCATCATTAGCCTCACGCCCCAACCATTGCCAGTCTTTCCAGTTTGAAGGGTCACCTCTGCGCGTACCCTTGACCAACAACCACCTTTCCATACGAGGCTCCATTGAAGCCGATGAATCAGGCAGCCAAGGCAACGTATAGGTCACATATTCCAATCGCCCCTCTCCTTCTCTCGCATCGGCCGGCTTGCTCAGCTTTACCCTAATACTTTTTGCTGCGGCTTCCTTGCGCATCTCCGTAATCAACTTTTGTCGAGGTGACTGGCGAAACCACATCAGCGGCGACAAAATAATGGCCAATACAAAGGCAATTAATAAATAGGTCATTTGTTTTTTTACTACCTGTATTTGTTATTCAGTTTCTTTTTAGCCTATTCACTACAAGCTGGTTTTTTACAGATTAGTTTGCTACAACTTCATTAGGCAAAGCTAAATGCTAAGCTTGACTGCAAAACCAATATAGGGAGCACATGCTATGTCAGCCTACAAACATGTTTTGGTCGGCCTTAATCTGTCACCAGAATCACAGCAAGTCGTTGATCGAGTCAAGTGCTTGTTTTCTGGAAGTGATCAAAAAATCAGTTTGATCCACATCCAGGAGCCACTCTCATTTGCCTATGGTGGCGATATACCCATGGACCTCACCGAGGTTCAAAACCAACTAGAAGAGCAAGCAAAAGCACGTTTAATTGCCATTGGCAGCGAAATAAATGTAGCTGCTACAGACCAGCATGTCATTATTGGCCAGCCTGCCCACGAAATGCATCGATTTGCCTCAGAAAATAATGTTGACCTTATCGTTGTTGGCAGTCACGGTCGCCATGGGTTCAGCTTGATTCTCGGCTCAACATCAACAGGCGTATTACATGGATCAGAGTGTGATGTACTGGCAGTACGTGTCAATTAATCATTTCGGCTGTGGCAAATACAATAATTTTGCTTATTACCGAGACCTTTACAACTACCTTTGCTTATAGATAAATAATTTATTGAAAGGTGCTGTTTAATTAGGCCTTATCTGACTATCATAGCTTTCGCATTTTAGCTAAACACTTTATCCCAAACTCAAACCCGTTTGTGCAGGCCAAGACAAATCACCATGGATCGATGTACCGGCTCAACCTCCTGTCTACAACAACTGAGCTCCCTATTAGCGGTGAGCAATTCCATGGGCAGTGTCCCTGCCCATTTTAATCAGAAAAGTTATTCTTATTTCGGACAATCCTTTCCTGACACCCATCCTATTCCCTTCTTTATTGATATCACCACAGCATGGAGGATAAGCCGATGAACGACCTTTCAGTAATTACATAATTTCTGGGTTGGTGCACGCTTATTAATTATGGGATTCTTATATTATCCACGGTAATGTTAATAAACTGCAGTGGTTGGGCAAAGAGGATACAGAGCAAAATATTCAACATTCCAGAACCCAGCTTAAATACTTTATTTTTCAATTAATTAGATAACTATAAGCTGACCACATTTATCTTAAACCCTATGTCTTATATTGCCTTTAAAATAGTAGGTTAGATTGTCTTGAAATAGGTATAAACTGGACACTTATAAACACTACCTTGTTTTAAATGCATACTTTTTACGTCAACCAAACTTAACCATGACCAAGAGCACTCAGTAGCCACCTGTGAATATTGTTGAAATTACCAAAGAACCCGTCGAGCTTTATAAAATTCTTAAATTTGAAGGCATGGTTGCCAGCGGAGGAGAAGCGAAAATGGCGGTGGCTGAAGGCCATGTTTTAGTCAATGGAGAAGTGGAAACCCGGAAAAGGAGAAAAATTGTTTCCGGTGATATGATTGAATTTGGTGACGAAAAAATTCAAGTACAACGGGCATAATCTTTAAGCTCCATAAGAAATAAACGTCCAACACAGCAGGAAGCAGCCTATGAACCAACCAACGAACAATAAACCAACCATGAACCGACAGGTTCGATTGGTGTCTCGCCCGTCGGGTATTCCTCAAGCGGAAAATTTTGCTATCACAACAGAACCCGTACCCACCATTGGTAAAGGGGAAATACTGGTCCGCAATATTTTTCTATCGGTAGAGCCGGCCATGCGTGGTTGGGTGAGTAATGTGGCTAATTATTCTGAGCCTGTCGCCATTAATGGGGTAATGCGCTCTTTTGCTACGGGTCAAATAGTGGAATCGCAACATCCTGATTTCCAACCCGGTGAATATGTGACTGGTTTGTTTGGTTGGCAAGACTACGCGGTGGTTACCGCTGAGACAATTATTCGAAAAGTTGATGATAGCCAACTGCCTGTTTCTACTTCCCTCGGTGTACTTGGTCTCAATGGAATGACAGCTTATTTTGGGCTGTTAGAGGTAGGACAACCTAAAGCTGGTGAAACCGTAGTGGTATCTACCGCAGCGGGCGCTGTGGGTTCCTGTGTAGGCCAGATAGCCAAGATCAAAGGCTGCCAAACTGTTGGTATTACTGGAGGCCCCACAAAAGTTGAACTTTGTCGTGATCAGTTCCAATACGATCGTGCCATTGATTACAAAAGTGAAAATTTTGAGCAAGAACTTGCCGATGCCTGCCC
>JALQUJ010000104.1 GCA_023263825.1 Porticoccus sp. | reverse complement strand
GAATCTCAAATGAAGCCAGTAGTATTTTTATTAGTGTTATTGTTATCTGCATGTGCATCACAAAATAACACGCCTACCCCACAACAGAGTTACCCAAAAGCTAAACCAACAAAGCAAAGCACCCAAACGGTAAAAAATCAGGCCAAACAGACAACAGCTATAGCAGAAAAGAAAACTGCACCCGAACAACCCATTCAAGAAAATACGACAACTAATGTAACTAATAACGCACTCACAGCTAAAAAACCTATTGAATCAAAGAAACCAGATCCGAACAGCTTCACTTGTATCTACGACAGTATTTATAAAGTTTACGCAGCATCATCCGTTGAAACCGATGGAGGAAAGTTTCTGGTCACTATTGATAACGACAAATTGACAGTCAAAAGTCTCAGCTCCGAGATACCAGGCACTTACCACCTGCAACTACAGAGAAGAGACCAATTTAAGATCTTTGCCAAAAACAAATCAAAACAATTCATCTACAGCGTAAGCTCTGGTAATTTTGTGTTTAACACCGGCATTGGGCCATCGGGCTTTAACATCTCGAAAGGTGGGCATACTGGTCGTCAAATGAGAGCATCGGGAAAGTGCGTTAATAACTAGCTCACGATCATATAAACCACGAGGGCCGTTCATTTAAAGCTGCGGCTTATTCTCCCGCGTTTTTAATATGAGTGCTTTTTTAATATTAGTGCTGTTAGTATTGACCATCTAAGTCCCTATGAAAAAATCTTGTCTTCACATTGGCTTTATTGGTGGTTATGAATCTCTATCTCGTTGGCGGTGCAGTTCGCGACAAATTACTCAACTACCCCTTCTCCGAAAGGGATTGGGTCGTTGTAGGTGCCACACCTGATGAATTGATTCACAAAGGATTCCAACAAGTTGGCAGTGATTTTCCTGTTTTCCTGCACCCTGAAACGAAAGAAGAATACGCCCTTGCCCGCACTGAACGAAAATCTGGTGTTGGCTATAAAGGCTTTCAATTTTATACCGATACCAGTGTCACATTAGAGCAAGATTTATCCCGAAGGGACCTCACGATCAATGCTATGGCAGAAGATGGTGAAGGTAATTTAATTGACCCCTATAACGGCCAAAAAGATCTAACGGATAAAGTCCTTAGGCACGTTTCCGAGGCTTTCTCTGAAGACCCCTTGCGTGTACTTCGTGTCGCTCGTTTTGCTGCCCGCTACCAACATTTAGATTTCACCATTGCTGAGGAAACTCTCTCTCTTATGACAGAGATTACTGCCTGTGGAGAATTACAATATCTAACGGCTGAACGTGTTTGGGTAGAGACAGAAAAAGCCTTGGGAGAACACTCTCCTCGTACTTATATTGAAGTATTGCGCCAGTGTGGTGCCCTCAAAATTCTGTTCCCTGAACTAGACCGCTTGTTTGGTGTGGCACAACGTGCCGATTACCACCCCGAGATAGACACAGGCATTCATGTGTTGATGGCATTGGATCAAGCGACCGCCCTGGATAATGACACGGCGACTCGTTTTGCGGTACTTGTTCATGATCTTGGTAAAGGAATAACACCAAAAGATGTCCTACCCAAACACACAGGACATGAAGAGCGTGGCGTTCAACTGGTAAATGACCTCTGCGATCGCCTGAAAGTACCCAACCGCTACCGCGACCTAGCGGTAAGCGTATCCCGCTATCATCTGCTATGCCACAAGGCCCTAACACTTCGACCTAAAACAATCCTCAAAATATTAAACGGTGTCGGCGCTCTCCGGCAACCAGAGAAACTGGCACAATTTATACGCTGTTGCGAATCCGATGCCCGTGGACGTTTGGGTTTTGAAAATAAAATCTATAAATCAGGCGCTTGGTTGACCAAAGTATTTAACGCCATCCAAACCATCGATAATCAAGAATTTATTCAACAGGGTTTAAGTGGAAAAGCATTGGGTGAAGCCATCGATAGAAAGCGACAGCAAATTATTTCTGATTTTAAACAACAGGTATAGGTGTTGAAAGAAATGAAAAAAACCTATCCACCTGTTGCCCTAATCACGGGATCTGCACGACGCATTGGTGCAGAAATAGCCCGACTTTTTCATAACAATGGCTTTGATGTAGCACTTCACTACAACAGCTCTTCACATGAAGCACTAACCCTTGAAACAGAACTCAATGAAACACGGCCAAACTCGGCAAAAACCTTTCAGGCACAACTAACAGATATAAACGCCGTTAAAAAAATGGGGCATGAAGTACTTAGTTGGAAAAACCAGCTTGATGTACTGATCAACAATGCTTCCAGCTTCTACCCCACACCATTAGAAGAAGCGAATGAAGAACATTGGGACAACCTCATAGGCAGCAATCTCAAAGCACCTTGCTTTTTATGTCAGACCCTCGCCCCGACATTACAAAAAAGTCGGGGAAGCATCGTCACCATTGCTGACATTTATGCCCGTAATCCGTTAAAAGGTTATAGCATCTACTGCATAGCTAAAGCAGGCAATGTCATGCTCACAAAATCTCTCGCTAAGGAATTAGCGCCCAACGTACGAGTAAATGGAATCGCACCTGGTCTAATTTTATGGCCTAATACTGACGATCAAATGAGCGAAGCAACAAAGCAACAGGTGATTGACAAGGTCCCTCTCAAGCGCACGGGAAGCCCTGAAGATATTGCCAATGCTGCCTACTTTTTGGCTACATCTGCCAATTATGTTACAGGGCAAATCATCTCAGTAGATGGTGGAAGCTCACTCAATGCCTAAATTGATTTATATCAATATTTTTAACAAAGTTTTTCTCCACATCTTGAAAATTATCCCTCTAAAACCCATCTATTAATCAGCGGCCACTGAACATGTTTTGTTCATGGGTCATTTATTACTTTATTAAAATAAGTAGGTTGCGGAGGTTTATTATGACTTTAATACCTAGAGGTAGCTTTTTCGATATCGACCGTTTTGTGGATGATTTTTGGGCTCCATCCAATAGAGCTCAAAACAATACAGGCAATACGTTTTTTGCCCCCCATGTAGATATTGTTGAGCGTGATAACCATTATGAAATAACAGCTGAAATGCCTGGCATGAAAAAGGAGGATATCCATATTACCCTTGAAAATGGAGTGCTGCGCCTGGAAGCAGAAACCAGTCAAGAAGATAAAGAGGAAAAAGATGGCAAAGTCATTCGCCAAGAACGCCGTTACGGTAAGTACATGCGCAGTTTTGACTTAGGCAACAATATCCATGAAGAGGATATTAATGCTACATTTGAAGATGGTGTACTGACACTTACTGCCCCAAAAGTTGCAGAACAAGTGCCCCAGCAACGGAGAATTGATATTCAGTAAACCGATTCTCAGATGAATCAAAACTTTGCTGTTAAGTTAACCGGGCTTGATCTAAGCCCGGTTATTTTTTTGATAACGACTATGATTAATTAACTGTTTTGTTAATTCAGGATCTCTTATGACCACGGACTTAACCAATATTAAAAATAATCTGGAACTGCGTAAGCGTGTTTTACTGCAACGTTTATCTCGGGTTAAATCTGGAATGATTCAGGAACATTCTGCTGATTGGTCTGAACAGGCCCAGGAAAGGCAAAATGATGAAGTTCTGGAAGCAATTGGTAACGAATCTCAACATGAGCTCACCCAGATCAATGTTGCATTGGAGCGAATTGAATCAGGAGATTACACCAGTTGTACTGATTGTGGCGAAGATATTTCCCTAAAACGATTGGAAGCCGTTCCCTACACCCATCTTTGTATTAATTGTGCGGAGTAACCAAGTCATCATGAAGAAAAGAAATACTTGAGTTAACGCTTACGCAAGCAGCAATGATTAACCTCCGACATATTGCGACAGCCCATTAACTTCATATCCAACTCAATTTCCGTGCGCAACAAATCCAATGCTCTAGCGACACCTGGCTGACCACCTGCAGCCAAACCGTAAAGGTAAGGACGTCCAATCATGCAGGCATTAGCACCAAGGGCCATAGCTTTCAGTACATGAGTACCACGACGAATACCACCATCAAGAATAATTTCAATCTGACCACCTACAGCATCAACAATTTCGGGAAGCACTTCAAACGGTGCAGGAGAACTATCAAGCTGTCGCCCACCATGATTTGAAATCACAATGGCCGATGCACCTATTGCTACCGCTTTTTTAGCATCCTCAACGGACATAATTCCCTTTAGTACAAAAGGTCCTTCCCATTCAGACATTAACCATTCTGCATCCTTCCAACTTACCGTTGGATCAAACTGATTGGCCACATACTGTAAAAGATTAGAAACCTCACCCGTGCCTTCCTTAATTTTGTGCTCGACATTAGCTAACACAATGGAATCAGTAGTAAGGTAGCGATACACCCAGGCTGGATGAATCAAGGCATCAAGAATACTCTTAACGGTTAACTTAGGCGGCAGCGTAATTCCCGTGCGCAAATCTCGCTCCCGATTACCGTGTGCAGGCAAATCCACGGTAAGACAAAGCGCATCAAATTTGGCATCTTTCGCTCTCTGAACAAACTCACGACTAAGCTCACGATCACGGTGCACATAGACCTGGAACATTTTCGGGCCATCGGTTTCAGCCCCGACATCCTCTATGCTGGTAGTAGACAACGTCGATAGAGAATAAAACGTACCCATTCTGGCTGCTTCTCTGGCCACCGCCTTTTCACCCTGATAGTGGAACATCCGGGTCATCCCCGTTGGCGCACAAATGACCGGCCAATCAATTTTCTTACCCAACACTGTAGTCGACAAATCGATCTGGGATACATCAACTAGAGCTCGCTGTAATAGGTCATGCTGATCAAAAGCTAAGGTATTACCCCGCAATGTACGTTCATCATCCGAACCACCGTCGATATAGCCAAACAGTGCGGCGGGCAAACGCCCTTTTGCCACCTTGCGGAGGTCATTTATATTAAAACAACGGGAGAGCTTCCAGGCATTAAGCCGATCCAGTAGAGTCATCTCAGTACTCTTCATTTTATTCACTACCATCCCATTATCTTTATCTACTGCTAGTTGTTTATATCTGTCCTGCGACCTTGCTCATGGCAACTTCTGGCTGATAGCAGCTCTTCCTATTAACCAAGAGGCTCTTAGCTGTCAGTTCTTGCCCTTGCCATACAAAACTCACAGGCCACAAGGTCTCCTGGCGATCATACCGTTGCCATAGAGTCTTATAGTTTAGTTTTGCCACCGGATGCACCTCATTGGGAACCAGTTCTGCCGGCGGCAATAACACAAAGGCATTTTCCAGGGTTTCCTGTCGTGGCAATAAAATACCGTCTATCGTGCCTACGGCATCGTCATAGGTGAGAATATCAATATCC